>PMXD01000269.1 GCA_003165895.1 Bacteroidota bacterium
TGTATTTGGATTTAATTTTAAACAGCTTCTAAATGATATTTTAATGCGTTCATACCGAAAATGAAGCTTTATTTCTAATCACCCAATTGGTTTTTTTTAATGAGAAGGATAGCTCACTTTTGCTGTTGAACAATTGTTTTGAAATTAAATTTTATGAGGAAAAGAGATAACCCGGTTATTGTTTTAGCAATATTGACGGCTGTTGTTTTTCTGATAATAGCGGTATGGATATTCTTTCCCGGCTGTAATAAAGCCATGGGCTCGGTTCCGGTTACAATTCAAAACCGGGTGATGGCAGATGACCTGCCTGACTTTATGGTTATTTCGGATATCCACTTACACAACTCACTTACGCAGGATAAAATTACCCTTAAAGAATCTGATACAGGGCACGACCTTTGGGATACAGCCCAAAACAAAATAAGAAGCGTATTAGCAGGGCAGGCAGGATACAATGCCCCTAAGTTTATCATAATGCTTGGCGATCTTCCCTGGCATGCCGATGCCAGTGTTGAACCGGAACTTTTAAGCGCCCGTGAAAACAGCGGTATTGTGTTGCATGATTTGAGGTTGATGGCTGACAATGCGCATGTGCCGTTGCTATATGTGCCTGGCAACAACGACTCATGGGATGGCGATTATCATCCATTCTCAACCAAAATATTTGGTAACGACCCTGATGGCAGAAGCAACTGGCCGGTTATTAATCCGGGCGCTACTGATGGCGCTGCCGATGAGGCAAGTATTATTGATGACAAGAAATTAAACCTGGGTTGTTATTCGGCTTACCCCTTAGGTAAAAAAGGAAGGCTGAGGGTTATTGCTTTAAATACCACCATGTTCTCGCATAAATATACCGATGAGGCTAATCAACAGCAACAGGCCACCGAACAGATTAAATGGCTCAGCCTTCAACTTGAACAGGCCGATGCCGGAAATGAATTTGTTTTAATAGCGATGCATGTGCCAATGGGCTTAGATGGGTATAAGAAAAAGGATTTTTGGCGAAAAGTATTTGTTGAAAATGGTACAAGTGTGCAAAATGCTTTTCTTGATTTGGTAGATAAATATCAAAAGCGGATTGTGGGTATTTTAAGCAGCCACACCCACATGGATGGCATTCGAAAACTATATAACCGCGATAAAAAGCTGATTGCTGTGGATATTTCGGAACCCGGCATTACCCCCGGCCACGGTAATAACCCCGGCGTTAAGCTCATAAGCTACAATCCCGGTAATTTCGCCCTGCAAAACTTTACCACGCTGTACGAAACCTACTTCCCCGACCAAAAAGTAGTAAGCTGGGGAAATGAGTGGTTTGATTTTCGCCAGGAGTTTGGCTGCCCAAAAGGAACTTCCATCCGCTCCTGCCTTGATACTTTAAATATCGAAACCCTGCAAAAAGCTGTGCAGTCTATCTATCGGGTTAAACACGGAAATGGCAATGCCGATGAAGTGAATGTTGCTATTGATGTTTGGTATGAGTAGGTAACGTTTATCTTCTTTTCCAGTAATGTGGCCGACGTTTATGATGGGCAATAGCTACTATAAGAATTTCGTCTGGAGATACTTTGTAAACTAACTTGTAAGGAAATCTTTCGAGATTTAGCTTTCGGAAACCACCAACCGTTTTCGGATTCTGAAGAGGATTTGACCAGATAGTATAAACTGCTTCACGGATTTTTTTTCCTATTTCTTCTGATAATTCGGGAGAAATTTTGTTATACCAGGATAATGTTTCTTCCAGCTCAACGAGCGCGGCATCATGAATGGTTAGCTTATATGCCATACTTGCTCAATATCAACTCCATATCCTTTAAATCTTTTCCCTTAGAGGGGTCTTTACGATATTCTTCTACACGGTCGCTTAGCATTTGTAGTTCTTCTTCAGATATAGTTTCTAACTCTTCAAAAGCTTCAATTTCGCCTTCAAACTTCACGCTTCGTAACATATCCATTAGCAGTTGCGCGTCCTTATCTTCCTGTAATTGTATAGTTATTGTTTTCATTTTGTATAGCTTACTTCACAAAGATAACACTAAAACCTAAAAGATAGAAAGCCGATAATGCTTGTCTGGCATAGCTATTTAACCCTCATTCCCTCCTTTTACCCTCTATTCCTCAACTATCTATTCACATTTTGGATTAATCATTTTGAAAAATCCTTTTTTGCCCTATTTTCGCACCGCGTTTTAGAAAACAGACAAAACAACTCCATGGCTAACGTAGGAAAAATCAAACAAATTATCGGGCCCGTAGTAGACATCAGCTTTGATGTAGTGGGTTCTGAACTGCCAAGTATTTTAAATGCATTGGAAGTTACCCGTGATAACGGACAAAAGGTAATTCTTGAAGTGCAGCAGCACCTGGGAGAAGATTCAGTAAGGACCATAGCCATGGATAGTACCGATGGTTTAAGAAGAGGATTGGATGCTGTTGACACAGGCGCACCTATCACCATGCCGGTGGGCGAATCAATTAAAGGACGCCTTTTTAACGTTATCGGCGAGGCTATAGATGGTATTAAGCTTCCGGTTAGCAAGGTAGGTGGTTATCCTATCCACCGTATGCCCCCTGCTTATGAGGACCTGGCTACTGAGTCGGAAGTACTATATACAGGTATTAAAGTAATTGACCTTTTGGAGCCATACAGCAAGGGTGGTAAAATTGGTTTGTTTGGTGGTGCAGGTGTGGGCAAAACGGTGTTAATCATGGAACTGATTAACAACATTGCCAAGGCTTATGCAGGTTTATCAGTGTTTGCAGGGGTGGGCGAAAGAACCCGTGAAGGAAATGACCTGCTGCGCGAAATGATTGAATCAAACGTTGTTAAATACGGCGAAGACTTTAAACACAGCATGGAAAAAGGCGGATGGGACCTTTCTAAGGTAGATGCTACTGCTCTTGCTCAGTCACAAGCTACGCTGGTGTTTGGGCAAATGAACGAACCACCGGGTGCACGTGCACGGGTGGCGCTTTCAGGGTTAACCATTGCCGAATATTTCCGCGATGGAGACAAGAACGATGCAAAAGGCGGACGCGATATCCTGTTCTTTATTGANNAATATCTTCCGTTTCACCCAGGCCGGTTCTGAAGTATCAGCGTTGTTAGGCCGTATGCCTTCAGCGGTGGGTTACCAGCCTACACTGGCAACTGAAATGGGTTTAATGCAGGAACGTATCACCTCAACCAAAAGAGGCTCTATCACATCGGTGCAAGCGGTTTACGTGCCAGCGGATGACTTAACTGACCCTGCTCCGGCTACTACCTTTGCCCACCTGGATGCAACAACGGTTTTGAACCGTAAAATTGCTGAGTTGGGTATTTACCCTGCGGTTGACCCCTTGGATTCAACTTCACGTATCCTTTCAGCTGCTGTATTGGGCGATAAGCATTACGGATGCGCAATGCGTGTTAAGGAAATTTTACAGCGTTACAAAGAATTACAGGATATCATCGCCATCCTTGGTATGGACGAGTTAAGTGAAGATGATAAACTGGTTGTATCACGCGCACGTCGTGTTCAGCGTTTCCTATCCCAGCCTTTCCACGTGGCCGAGCAGTTTACCGGCTTAAAAGGTGTGTTGGTGCCTCTTGAAGAAACTATCCGTGGCTTTAACATGATATTGAACGGCGAAGTTGATAAATACCCTGAAGCAGCATTTAACCTGGTAGGAACCATTGATGATGCAATTGCCAAAGGAGAGAAATTGATTGCAGAAGCAAAGTAGTATTTAGTAGTAAGTATAAAGTATTAAGATAAAGACAGATTTGGTCGGTATTTTTTGCTTTAACGTTTAACACTAAATATAACTTTACAGAAACACCGGTTTAGTCTAAATACTTTATACTATATACTTAATACTATCATGAAGCTCGATATTCTAACACCCGAAAAAAACCTTTACAGCGGAGAAGCCAGCCTGGTGCAGCTTCCGGGTGTAGATGGTTCATTTGAGATACTGAATCACCATGCCCCTATTATCTCGGCATTGGGTACCGGCGTGGTTAAATTCAAAACCCCGCAAGGCGAAAGGAAAATTAAAATTGCCGGCGGTTTTGTTGAGTGCCTCAATAACAAAGTAATTGTTTGCGCCGAGGGCGTAGTAGCAGAATAAGATTTTTAAAATTACACATAACGGAAAGACTGCCATCAGGCGGTCTTTTTTGTTTTTAAAATAATTGATTGTCATTGCGAAAGCAATTCCCGTAAAAAATAAAAGAGGTATTGCTTGTGGCCCTGCCTGCCGGTAGGCAAGAATCTTCCGCTGTGTCTTTAAAAGGGGCAATCCTCCAATTAAATAAAGGCCCTTCTCCGTAGAGTCTCCCCTTTCCGGCTCTGCGGAATGGGGGACTCTGCGTGAGGGCGGGCTACCCTAACGCAGAGTATTTATGTAAGAA
>PMXD01000258.1 GCA_003165895.1 Bacteroidota bacterium
ATAAGATTCAATGTCGTTAAGTTAAGATGTTTATTGCCGTCTGCTTTAGCTGACGGATAGAAAAATAACACTAGTACGGCTTTAGCCACAATTCATTTATGGCTAAAGCCGAAGTCTCGATATACACTAAACCGTCAGCTAAAGCAGACGGCAATAAGAAAACACAATACGTGCCGCTTAACTTAACGACATTGCATCCTAATCCCTAAGTTTTCCTGATGTCACAACTTCTACGTACCCTAGCTTGTCAATAAATTCCATAAAGAAAGGAAGCTTCTTTTTATTTTTATTTTGAGCGTTATGGTCTTACTACAAAGATAATTGAAAGCATTAAATGAAATGAAACGCCAATTCTCTTATTCCTATAACAAGCTTGATTATATTTGATACATGAAACAAGTTACATACCGGGTTCTTTTAAATAAAGAGCCTGAAGGTGGTTTTACGGTTACAGTTCCAGCGCTTCCAGGTTGTATAACTTTTGGAGAAACTATGGATGAGGTAATAATCAATGCCAAGGAAGCTGTTGAACTATATATTGAAAGTTTAACGGCGCATGCTGAACCAATTCGCTGATTTGTGATAGTATTAAAATCATAATCATCATAACCGATCAGCGTCCCCTTTCTACTCTTAAAACCTCGGGCAATAAACCTTCTTATCATTAAACTCTTTGGTAAAACTGCCCACATGTACTATAGAAATTTCAGGGCCACCATTGGCTTTGGCCGGGTTGACCAACTGGGAAAGCGTAATATCATAGCTAAGTAGTAACCTGGTTTTTTTAAACTGGTAGCCGGCTAAAGGCGCCAGGGCATCACCAATGCGGTAGCATGCACCAAAATAAACGGAGTTATCAGGCTGCGAGGTTTTTTTATTAATAACACCATACTCCAGCATGGCGCTTATTAATCCTTCTTCCGCCGCTTTTTCGTAGCCGTAATAGCCATCCACACTCAAAGTAAGCTTGTTATTTATTTTGTATTCAATTCCGGCTGTTGGCTGAAACCTGAACCCCAGTCTTTCTGCATCCGCATAAAAGTTATCCATGGGCCGGTTGATGTGCAACATGGAAAAACCTACCGTAAATTTAAATGCCTGCGTAACCTGGGCTGAAAAATTAAGCCCTGCCCCGAGGTCGAACATACCAAAGCTCTGGCGTTGGATGGGTTCGTTGGAATTGATGTTGGTATTGAACCCTTCGTTTTCCACCCACTGGTCGTTAAAGTAAAGTTTTGCAAAATCAACTGAACGCAGAACATAACTGCCGCTTACCCCTGCAGAAAGCACAAACCTGTGACGTTTATCAAAGGCCTGGTGATAGGCATAACTTAAAGTGAATTTCCGGTAAGTAAGCATGCCATCACCGGCTTCATCGTTCACAAAATTGCAACCTATCCCCATCCAGCCCGACGTGATTTTGTTCTCCCCAAAGGAAAAATCAACATAAGGCGACTCGGTATGGTAATTATACGGAGTGGTGCCGATAGCCCAGGGCCACTCACCTTTAAAATTAAAACCCACCCGGTAATTGCCGTTAAAATTGCCTGTTTGCGCCGGGTTTAAAATCAGGGGATTTGTAAAAAACTGAGTAAAATGAATATCCTGCGAAAATAGAAACTGACTGCTGATTATAAGCCAAATTGAAACAAGTAATGGCAGTGCCCGCCTCAATCTTTGACGGAAAACCAAAGGCATCCGATATTTGATCAAAGTATTTATCCCTTTATTTTTTGAAGTCGTATTCACAATTCAATATTATTATCTCGTCCAAAAACCAATTGACAAAAGCTCCCCTGGTTTCCCCTTCGGGGATGGAAGGGGCTTACCTTAACAAGGTTATATTACCCTTTAAATTCACAGTTTCGCCATTAATAAAAGTAGCTTCAACGGTGTATCCATACGCATCCACTTCCTGTAAAACGCCTTTGTAGTAGCCATCCCAGCCAAAGGTTTGATCATGCGATTCAAAAACCTTTTCGCCCCACCGGTTGTAAATTCTGAATACCAGCTGCACTATTCCTTTTCCCTCTACAAACACAATATCATTAATGCCATCTCCGTTAGGCGAAAACGCGTTAGGCACACCTATCAGCGGCTTAAATGCAACATAAATATCCCTGCAAATTGAATCAGAGCAAAAAGCATTAGTAGCAGTAAGGCAAACCTTTATCCAACCTATTTTTTCGTAAGTATGTACCGGGTTGGCTTCTTCGCTACCGGTACTGTCACCAAAATTCCATTGCAATTGATTGTAGTACGTACTACTGTTAGTAAACCCTATGGGCGTTTCGTAATTAACGGTATCGCTTACAACACTAAAATTTGCAACCGGGTCGTACGCAACCTGCACAGGATGCGCAACGGTATCGGCAACATTACATGTGGATGAGTCTATAATGATAAGCTGCGCTATATAACCGCCCGGGCTACCATACACGTGCGCTGGCGAAAATTGATTACTTGTTCCGCTATCGCCAAAATTCCAGGCAAACTGCAACGCCGGATTGCTAAGGTTAGTAAACTGAATAGCGTGGCCATAACAGGTTTCGTTTACAGTAAAATCGCCGGTAACATTAGGTAGCAAAGTAACTTTTTTAGAAATTGTATCAACCGGGTAACAGCTCGATGTGTCAGAGGCAATCAATGTAATGGTATAAGTTCCGGGCGCGGTATAACTATGATTTTCATCCCGGGTAGCTGAATTAGTCCCATCACCCAGCGTCCATGAAAACTGAACCGCCCCCCGGCTGGTGTTCACCAGGTTTACCTGTAGCAAAGAATCACAATCATGCAGCACATTTAACTCAAAGTTTGCATGCACCGAATCGTTGATAACGGTAACTGTGCCAAAAGCCGAGTCGCCCTGTACACAGGCATTTGTATCAATGGCAATAAGAATGACATGGTAAGTCCCTGTATTTTGATAGGTGTGGGCAACCGGTGTACCTTCTGTAGAATCCCCATCTCCAAAAAACCAATAAAAATTGGTGGAAAGCAACACCGTATGACCAACAAAATCAGCGGTTAAAGGCAGGCACCTGACGGTATCAGGTATACTTGCTGAAATATCAAGCGGTACCAAACTGACAGCTATTTGCGATGTATCCAGCGGTTTACATATCATACGCGGATCAACAATGTAATGTGTTATTACAAATGTGCCGGCGGTAGTATAAGTGTGGTTCACCGAATCCACATTGGCAATCTGGGTTCCATCGCCAAATGTCCATAATTCCGAAGCTTCACCAGTGTAATCTGTCCATGCTGTTATCTGTACCGAATCGCACATAAAGAACGTGCGTTTAAAATGAAATCCCGCATTGCCAAACGAGTCTATCCCTATCTCTGTTCCATAAGTAGTATCTACAATATTGCACGAGGTTGAATCAATCACAATCAGCCTTACCTGGAACGTATCACCTGCCAGGTAAGTATGCCTTACTGTATTCAGGCGCGAGGTATCTGTTCCCCCGTCACCAAAACTCCAGTAATAAGTAGCATTGCCGTCTGGTTGCGAAGTTAACTGCGCCACCAGCGGAATACACCCCCTTCCATCGTTAGTGGTAAAGGCGGCTGATACAAAACCCGGAATATGAATAGGCGTGGTAAAAGTATCCAGCAGGTTACATTTGGTAGTATCGCTTACGATAAGCGTAACCAGGTAATTACCCGGCCCTGCATACTGGTGATTAACCGAATCTGTATTGGCTGTGGTTCCATCTCCAAAATTCCAGCTGTACATGGTGGTATTAAAATTATGCGAAACGAAATCAACCTGGTCGCTATCGCAGTTAACTACAGTATTGGGCAAAAAATCTGCACTCAAACTATCGTTGCGGACCCGCACTGAGATATATGCGGTATCGTGTCCATTACATGAATTAGGATTGTACCCTACCAGCATTACGTTATAGGTGCCGGTATCGGTAAATGTGTGGGTAGGGTTTGCCTGGGTAGACGTTGAGCCATCCATAAAATTCCATTGCACAGATAAAACGTTTGAAGTAGTGCTCTGAAACTGAACTGTAAGCGGCACACAACCTGTAGCCCGCGGGTGGGCTTGAACTGATACGTTAGCCCCGGTAAGATTAAATGCAATCTTCAACCCTAACTCATTACAGTTCCAGCTATCATTTGTTTGCGACCATGCTCCCGGTGTAGTCGGCGTAAGTGAATTGCCACCACAGCCTGCACAAATGGCTTCATACATTACCCCTCTTTTATCAAACCGGCTGGTTCCTCCGTCTACATGGTCTATATATCCGTCGCCGCCAAAATAAGAGGCAAAAAGAAGGCTTTGTATATCTTTCGACAGCACAATAAAATAGAAATCCGTACCATCGGTAGTTGATTGAAATGCATCCGGGGTGAGGGGCATGTTATACATATCGTTGGCGTAAACGGGGCTGAATTCCTCTGCAAAAACGCTGGTTGCAGCATCGCCCCATCCGGCTATGTAAACATTTTCGCAGGTGTCCACCAAAAATGCCGTAGGCGAAATATTGGGTTTACCGCTGCCGCTGCCAAATACAGTTGAGTAAAATACACTATCTAATGTTGGCTTCATTTTGGCAACAAACTGCCCGCTGTTCGGGTTAGAGTACGTAGCGCTTACAAGCGGATAAGCCCCATTGGTTTGGCCCACAAAATAAACGTTACCTTCTTCATCAAGCTTAACGGCATAAACCTGGTCATCGCCGCTGGTACCAATGTAAGTAGAGCTTAGAAACTGAGTGCCATTGGCATTAATTTGTGTTACAAACCCATCGTAATTACCGCCCTGGTAAGTAGTATTTAAAACGCCGTTAGTAGTAGGAAAATTAGTGCTCATGGTGCCACCTGCCACAAACACAGTTCCTATAGGGCTCAGGTCAAGCGAGTAACATGCGTCATCATTATTCCCTCCAAGGTAAGTGCTCCATATCAGCTGTGAACAATCGCTGTTCAGCTTAAACACGCATCCATCCTGTGTGCCCCCGAAAGTGGTTTGTGCCGCTCCGGTAGTTACCGGAAAATCCGGCGACATAGTGCAGGCGGCAACATAAATATTATTGCTGGCATCAATATTTACTTCGCCCCGGTTCTGGTCGCCGTAATTCCGCTTCAGGTTGCCCGGGGTTTGCTCAGTGGGGTCAAAATTAATTCCATCCTGCGATGAGCCGCCTATATAGGTAGAGCCAAGCAGGGCTGTGGCTCCTGGATTTAATTTTACTACCACCAGGTTACTGATACCATGGTTTGTGTTTTGATAAGCGTTGGCAGTAACCGGAAAGTCGGTTGAATAAGTAACCCCATAAATAATCAGGTTATCCTGCGCATCAGCAACCATTGAGTTGGGGGTATCGTTATTGCTTCCGCCAATAAACGTTCTGAAAAGCAACGTACTGCCATCTGCCGAAAACTTCGAAACACCCATATCGCACGACCATTGAATGCCGGTGGTATCATTACCGCCACCCCAAACCGATTGAAAAGCACCAGCGGTTGTTCCGTACGTTCCAACAACCGACGGATCAAAAGGGTCAGGCCCCGATCTTACCAAACCTGCCGTATACATGCACTGCTGATTATCGTATGTAGCAGTATATCCCCAGTTATCGGCGGTTGCGCCGGTATAAGTTGAAAATACGATATTTGGGTCTATAACAAGCGCGTTATTGTGGTTGTAACCTTCCGGAAAATTAAAGCCAACCTGCTCCTTCGTTAAAACAAAATCGCATTTCACTTTAACCCTTTCGCCATTTATTTCCTGGTAAGCGTAAGGTTGCTCTTCAATCATGCTACCCACCGATGTTTTTATTTGCAGTGCCCCGTCTTTCAACCGCACATTTTGCGCCCATTTATAATGTATTTGAATGTTCGAGGCATCTGCTCCGGGCTTCACCGTAAAATCATACTTTAACTGCATGCTGCCCCGGGTGTAAACTTTCAGGTCAATACCATTATATAGTTCGCTGTAATTTACTTCGGGATATACTTTAACTCCTGAAGCCCAATGGTGGGGGTCGTTACCGTGGTAATAATTCTCGTAATCTTTAAAGGTCTTCGCTCCGCTTACCACGGGATTAGGATTAGCGCCCACAAACTCCTCATGCATTACCTGTCCGTGTATAATAACCGGGCCCGTAACCGGGCTGGGGTGCTGCTTCTTTTTAAGGTCGGCAGGAGAATACATCACAAAGAAAAAATTATTCTTCTCCAGGTAAACACTGCCAAAAGGAATATCTGACCTAAACAGCGCCTGCTCATTCCACTGCCCCTGGTTTTCCGAAAACCTTAACTCGCCCTGCGGACCGGCTGGGGCAGTATGCGGCCTTTCAAATGCCAATAGCATTAACGGCATTAAAAATATGGGTAAAAGTAAAGGTCTTTTCACGGGTAAGGCTCTGGCTAATAAAGATAGAAAAAAATATGATGTGGTTGCTTGCGGATTCTTGTCCGGTTTAGGTTTGTTAAAAGGTTGATTTTATAGGCTGTTCCTATAGTTTAAAGACTAAAGCCGGTACAGGAATTGGCCGCTTACCTCCGAAATACATCCCAAATTAATCATTCCGGCTATATTCGGTTCAACAAAAAGTGATTAAATTCACACACAAAGCAAGTTAAAATGGACATAGCTGAAAAGAAGAGGCTTATTGTAGATAGGATTGAAACCATTGAAGAGGAATGGTTAATCCGCGCTATTGAAAAACTGTTGGATATAGAGGATAATGATGAGTCCCCCGACTGGCATTTACCTTTAGTAAAGGAGGCTTACGAAAAATATAAAGCTAATCCCGGTGACGTTGTAAAATGGGAAGACATAAAGAAGAAATGGGATAATGAATTATAATATTGTTGTTTCTTCTTTAGCCCAAAGACACTTAAAAGAATCCTTTGAATCGTACGAATTTCAGCGTCCATCTTTAGGCAAGGAATTTAGAGCTGAAGCAAGAATAATTATTGATAAACTGGCTGATGAATCTGTAGATCACCAGATTTATCCGGGCAAAACCAGAAAAGTTAAGCTTGATAGATTTCCTTATTATGTTTATTACGAACGTGATGAGGTAAAAAGTCAGATTGTAGTTATTGCAATTATGCACTTTAAACGAAATCCGGATACTATAAAAGGATTACTACGTAAATAGTTCCGTCGTTAATTTACCCCCCTCTTTAATTACTATCCGCCAAAATGCTACTCACCACAAACCTGATATCATTGTAAGTAATATCATCGCCGGCATTATCTTTTATGGTTTTAAGCGACATGTAACCATACTTATCAATCAGATTTTTTAAATTCTCAATTTTAGAGCGGGAAACAAAATCTTCCACCCTCAAATCACCCGACTCAACAAATTGTGCCAAATGATTAGCTATTGTTTGGGGCGACATTTTTCGCTGCTCAGCTATCTCATTTATACTGGTGCCCTGCCGGTGCATATCCAGGGTAACCTGGTAAGTATTATTAAACCGGCCGGTATCTGCTTTAATAGGGGCCTTTGCCTTCTTTTCCCGTTTGGCTTGTTTCAGGTTAATGCGTGTGGCCAGGTTCTTTTTCCGGGTATAATCCAACACTACATCTAAAAACTCCTTGCCAAACCGTTGCAATTTTACATCACCAAAACCACTTATTTTGCGCATATCGGCCAGGCTTTGCGGCAGGTAAGCGGCAATTTCAATCAAACTCGAATCGCCCAAAATAATATACGCGGGTACATTGCTGCTGTCGGCAATTGTTCTGCGCAATTCTTTCAGGTCGGCATACAATTCCTTTTCATAAACCAGTTCTGCTTCCGAAGCCTTCGTTGCATTTGACTCTTCCAGCGTTTTGGTTTTCACCAGCTCAACCTTCACCCTTCCCTTTAAAACATCATCGCTTTTATCGGTAAGCTTTAAAGTAGGATACTCGCCTTCGGTCTGTTGCAAATAACCCCGGGCCACCAAATCGCGGAAATAAACCTGCCACTCTTCTTTCGAAATATCGGCCCCTACTCCATAGGTTTTTATCAGCTTATGCTCCTCTCTTATTTTTTCGGATTTAGAGCCGCGTAAAAAATCAATGGTATAATTCAACCCGAAACCCTGGTTTAAACGGTATACAGCCGAAAGCGCCTTTTGCGCAATAATGGTAGCATCAATTAAGTCGTACTTGCTTAAACACACATCGCAACTGCCGCATTGGTCGGGCGACTGTTCATCAAAATAGTTGAGCAGGTATTTACGGCGGCACGTGGTTAGCTGGGCAAACTTCGCCATCTGGTCAAGCTTGCGTATCAATATTCTGGTTTGCTCCGGATTGTTATCAATCATCACAAACTTCTTCATCTTCACCACATCGCCACTGCTGAAATACAATACCGCCTCACTTTGTAATCCATCCCGGCCCGCGCGCCCTGTTTCCTGGTAATATCCTTCAATATTTTTAGGCAGGTCGGCATGAACTACAAAACGAACATTGGGTTTGTCGATACCCATACCAAAAGCGATAGTGGCCACAATAATTTTTACTTCGTCACGAATAAACTTCTCCTGGGTCTTTTCGCGCAGCCCTTTATCAAGCCCGGCGTGATATGCCATGGCATTAAACCCATCGCTGCGCAAATCAGCAGCCAGCGCCTCAGTGCCCGCGCGCGAAAGGCAATAAATTATCCCGCTCTCATCCTTTTTCTTCGCCAGGTATTCAAGCAACTTTTCGTAAAAATTCTTTTTGGCCTCCACGTAGTACCGGATGTTGGCGCGGTTGAAACTCGAAATAAAAGTTTCGGGTTGATGCAGTTCAAGCTTTTCAAGTATGTCTTTGCGCACCAGTTTATCGGCCGTAGCGGTAAGCGCCACCACCGGCACACCTGGAAACAAATGTTTTAACCGCGCAAGATGCATATACTCAGGCCTGAAATCATGGCCCCAGCTGGATATGCAATGTGCTTCATCTATAGCAAAAAGCGCAACTTTAGCATCTCTCAAAAAATTCAGAAACCCATCTCCCTGCTGCAATAAACGTTCAGGGGCCACATATAACAATTTGAGTTTTCCCGATTGAGCAAGCCGCATAATCTGGCTTTGGTCAGTGCTGCTTAAACTGCTGTTGAGGTAAGCCGCTTCAATACCATTGGCACGTAAGGCATCTACCTGGTCTTTCATTAACGAGATGAGCGGCGAAACAACTATGGTAAGGCCCTCAAACAACAGGGCAGGTATCTGGTAACAAATAGATTTTCCGCCGCCGGTTGGCATCAACACCAAACAATCCTTTCTTTGCAGAATATGTTGTATGGCATTCTGCTGCTCTAAACGGAAACTATCGTATCCGAATTTATGTTTAAGAATTTGCTGCGCCTGCTGAATGGTGGACATGATTAAAAAAATAAGTTGCCTAAAATAATAAAATTCTCATCTTGCTTTATATAATCTGCCACAAAGACACTATAAAAAGATGCGTCATTGCGAGGCCCTGCGAAGCAATCCCGAAGCGATGGAAGGCTACACGTTGCGTTACAACCGGTCGCAAGTAGTTATGGGATTGCTTCGCAGAGCCTCGCAATGACGCGAAATTTATTAATTGTATTCTTAGTGCCCTTAGTGTCTTTGTGGCAAAGAGCATTTTAAATTAATTGAATTATGAACAGATTTCAAAATAAAGTGGTGGTTATAACCGGCGGGGCCGCCGGCATAGGCAAAGCTGCCGTTGAAAAATTTACGCGCGAAGGCGCTGCCGTGGCTATTTGGGATGTCAATGAAGCCATGGGCAAGGAGCTTGAGCTGCTGATATTAAACGAGGGGTTTGTGGCTAAATTCATAAAAGTTAACACCGCAAAATACGAAGAAGTTGAACGGGCCACGCACAATGTTATTAAACAGTTTGGCAAAATTGATGTGCTGATAAACAACGCCGGCATTACCCGCGATGCCACCCTGCAAAAAATGACCGCCGAAAACTGGCAACAGGTGCTGGATGTTAATTTAACAGGCGTATTTAACTGCACCAAAGCAGTTTCAGCTAATATGATTGAAAACAATGGTGGGGCTATTATCAATACCTCTTCTATTGTGGGTTTGTATGGCAATTATGGACAAAGCAATTACGCGGCAACAAAAAGCGGTGTCATCGGCTTAACAAAAACATGGGCCCGCGAACTGGGTAAACACAATATCACTGTAAACGCCGTTGCGCCGGGCTTTATTGCTACTGCTATGATAGCGACCATACCGGCTAAAGTAATTGAAGCAATGAAAGAAAAAATACCGCTGCGCAAATTAGGCACACCGGATGACGTGGCCAATGTATATTGCTTTTTAGCAAGTAAAGAGGCTACTTTTATTTCAGGGACGGTTATAAGTGTTGACGGAGGTTTAACTATTTAAAAACGCAATATCATTATAAGGTAGCTTTTGTATTTTTATTGCCGTCTGCTTTAGNNAGCTAAAGCAGACGGCAATAAATACCTTAACAACAATACTGTTTTAAACCATGATATTAGTAACCGGTGCAACAGGATTTCTGGGCTCGTATCTGGCAAAAGACCTGATACGAAAGGGGGAGAAAGTGCGCGGTTTAAAAAGGGCTACTTCGCGGTTCGACCTGTTGGGTGATTACGCCCGCGATATTGAATGGGTGGAAGCTGACTTGCTGGATGTTACTTCATTAGAATCAGCGCTTGATGGTATTGAAAAAATTTACCACTGTGCCGGGGTGTTTTCGCCTACCCATTCCGAGCGGCAGAATGCCATGCTTACCCATGCCGAAGGTACGGCTAACCTGTTTAACATTGCGCTTGATAAAGAGGTCAAAAAAGTATTGCACGTAAGTTCAACTATTGCACTTGGCCTGCCATTGAATGGCACAACGATGGATGAAAATTATTACTCGCCGGCGGATAAGCTGCAGTTTGATTATTTTAAGGGGAAACGATATGCCGAACTGGAGGCGTGGCGTGCGCAGGCCGAAGGCCTGGATGTTGTTATAGTAAACCCTGGTGGATTAATAGGCGCCGGTTACTGGAGCCATCAGCCGTTAAACACTTTTCCCATAGTGCAAAATGGCCTGAAATTTTACACTGAAGGCAGCAATGGCTTTTTAGATGTGCGCGATGCAGCAGAGGTAATGATACAACTGATGGAGGCAGATACTAATGGCGAGCGCTATATTCTCATAGCTGAAAATATTTTATTGAAGGACCTGCTGAACCTGATTGCCGATGCCCTGAAAGTAGAACGCCCGAAATATAAAGTATCGAAATGGGTGAGCGCACTGGCCTGGCGTTACGAATATTTGCGCTCGTTGTTGATGAACACCGCTCCTAATTTTACAGCAGATGATATGCGCATTGCGCGCATTGCATTTAACTACAGCAATGCCAAAGTGATTAACGCAACCAATTATAAATTCAGGTCGGTGGCGCAGTCTGTTAATGACACTGCGCAGGTATTTCTGGACTCAAAAAAGGCCGGGAAGGATTTTGGGGTGTTTCAATAAATAAAAGAGAAGTCATTGCCACGAACAATTCATTTTTTATTTTTTTACGGGAGTTGCCCTTACAATGACGCCGCTATGACTAATTGGAAACAAAGACCTTCCCCGCAGAGTCTCCCCTTTCCGGCTTTGCGGAATGGGGGACTCTGCGCGTTGGATGGGTTGTCCATAAACGCGCGGAGTCCTCTATCGCAAAGCCGAAAGAGAGACTCTGCGGGGAAGCAGACATATTAACGTCACTGCGATTTTTTCCCTTGGCACAAGAGTGCTTACTCGCAATGGCATCATTTTTTGTAATAAAATACGGACTTCCTCTTATGCTTTCTCTCCACACCCTCAACATTATCACCTGTATCTGGATAGCCATTGGCCTGATTGCCTTTCCCCTGCTGCTAAATGTAACCCAACCCTACGGCAGGCATATAAGCAACAAATGGGGGCCCATGATAAGCAACAAGCTTGGCTGGATAATCCAGGAATCGCCATCCATGATTTTTCTGTCGGTTTTCTTTTTTACCGGTACAGGCGCCAAATCTCATGCTGCCTGGTTTTTCTGGGCTTTGTGGGTGCTGCATTATATCAATCGCAGTATCATCTTTCCTTTGCGAACGCATACCAACCATAAAAAGATACCGTTACTTATTGTCGGTTCTGCTATCTTCTTCAACTTCATCAACGGATTTGTAAACGGCACCTTTTTAGGAAATTTTGCCGGTGGGTATGCCGAAGATTACTTTAGTTCCCCCCAATTTGTAACCGGGATGCTCATTTTTATAACCGGTGTGTATATCAATAACCAATCCGATACCATCCTCATCAACCTGCGCAAACCCGGTGAAACCGGATATAAAATACCAACCGGTGGACTTTTCAAATACATCTCATGCCCCAACATGTTTGGCGAAATAATTGAGTGGCTAGGCTTTGCCATCATGGTAGGCTCGTTACCCGCGTGGAGTTTTGCGTTGTGGACGGCAGTTAATTTAATACCCCGCGCCTTAGACCATCACAAATGGTATCTCCAAAAATTCAGCGATTACCCGAAGGGAAGGAAGGCGGTTATTCCTTTTGTGGTTTAATCATTCTCTTATTCGTATATCATTTTTTTTATTTAAATTTGTAATACCTAACATCAACTACATGAAACATTCCATACTAAAGTCTTTGCTTCTTTCAGTTTCTCTTTGCGTAGCTTTTTCATTAAACGCGGAAACCATTACTAAAGAAATGATTGATGGGCATAACGGCTATTTTAAAACTTATGATGATTTTTTGCATGACCGTGGCACCCACTTTGATGAAATGAAAATCCATCATGATAAAAGCCAGGGCAAAGACCATATTATCTGGACAATTACATTCGAATCGAAAGGAGCGAAAACCACCTTGAATATGAACGAATTCTGGGGATACCGGTTCAAGGGGCTTTTATTCCGAACTTATCCCCTCGTTGATATGGGAGTTATTATAGTTGTTGCCGTTGGTGATATGATTTTATATGAGAATTACCACTCTCCCCACCTTTTTATTTCAGACGATGGCAACAGGGCTTCATACGATAACTTTACGCTTTTAACCTATGTTTCAAAAAACCTGGGGAGTGACATTGTAGATAAGTTAGCAAAGTTAAAGCCTGAACAAAGTGATTTAAACGCGGACATATACAATTGCAATGATCAACTAGCATCATGCTATATGACTTATAATAGTATTTCGTATGTATGTAAATTTCCGGGGTATAAGCAAATTACCCATGTGGTTAATCATACTAAGAATAATAAACCCAGCGGACATTAAAGGTTGTATGAGATGGGTTATTAAACAAGGCTACCTCACCGGCCTTCCCTGCGCCCCGCGTTGCTGCATACGCTGTTCGCGTATTTCTTTTAGCTTCTCCTGAAACTTGTGTTCGAGATTATAGAGCTCATTTACTTTATCCTTTCCCAGGGCAGCCTCAAACTGGGGTTTGTATTTTCTTTTCAGGTCAAGCTTTTTTTGTTCCAGTTCAAGTTGCTGGTCGGCGGTAAGCTGGCCGGGGTAGCTTTTTTGCAGCACTTCACTCTCGCTTCTATAGGCATTATAAACGGGCCAGAACCTTTGTGCTTCTTCGGGGCTGAGGTTTAATTGCTGAGATATAAAGGCAATCCTTAACGATTCAATCTGGTCGTGCGCACTTTGCTTGTTTTGTTGCGGGTACACCTGCAGGCCTGCCAATATAAGCAGCAAAAGCAAAGTACCATTTTTGAGTATTATTAAAAACTTTTTCATTGCCTTCTGTTTCAATTTATACAGTTTTCCTCACCTTTATCCTAATCAGTAATAGCCTCATTTAAAGCGGCATCATCCACATCTTTTAACGCTTCTTTATACGGATGTAAGCTATTCACATTTTCATTCAATCCCTTATTATCCAGGTTCATTTCAAACACCTCATCTGAATAGGCGTCCGATTTATTGTCAAGGTAATTATTAATGTCTTCAGTACTTAACTGTGCAAACCTGCAATCCAAATCGTCGCACTGCTGCACTTTTACAAATATCAGCACAGCTAATATTACGGTGGTGGCAAGGCCCGCAAAAGCTAGGGTATATTTTGGCTTAAATACTGCATTAATAATTCCATCCAAAAATATATTCAGGCCTTCAATCCATTTATCGGGCCCGGCCGGCTGCGGCTGTGTTTGGGCGGTAACATCACCCAATACCCTTTCGGCAAACGAACTGAAATAATCAGCAGGCGCCTCCAATGTATTTACTTTTGCCAAGGCAGAAAGCTTCGGGGCAATAGCAGCAAGTTCTCTCGCCACTTCACCGGCCCTTACCTGCTGCAATATCCGGCTTGAAAAATCAGAAAAATAAACCGCAGGCACTTCGGCGTTAACGGGTTTCTGCAATTTTAAAAGCGACGGCGCTAAAGCACCTAACTCCTGTTTTACATCCACCGGTTTAACCTGCTCAAGCATCATATTTGTAAAGCTGGCAAAATAGCTGTCTGGCAAACTGTAGGTATTCACTTTTTCAAGCGAGGCCAACTGCGGGGCTATTTCCCTTAACTCTTTTAATATGTCCTCCCTGGTTTCCATTTTATTGACCCTTTCAATACAGTTGTTGGGTATTTTAATCTTAATAATATTGTCCGCTTAATTTTTCAATTTTCAGCTTATTGTGGATAAGACCTTAAAAACACCTTAAAGTTTAATCCCCGCCAAGTAAAAATTTCTCAATTTTTAAGGCTGCATGATGGTAACTTGCCTTTAAAGCCCCCACGCTGGTACCTAAAACCTCGCTCATTTGCTCATAAGGCATTTCATCATAATAGCGTAGGTTAAACACTATTTTCTGTTTCTCAGGCAGCGAATCTATAGCCTTTTGCAACCTGGCCTGTATATCATCGCTGTCTACCTGGTGGCTTTCCGCCTGTATATAATTGGCTGGGGCATAGCCTTCTTCATCGCTGCTTTCATTACTTTCAAACGAGATGGTAACCCTTTTGTTACGGCTGTTTAAAAAGGTGATGGTTTCGTTGGTAGCAATGCGGTAAAGCCACGTAAACAATTGAGAATCAGACCTGAAGTTCTGTAATCCGTTCCAGATTTTAATAAAGGTGTTTTGCATTACATCATCGGCATCGTCATGGTTTTTAACCATGCGCCTGATGTGCCAGTATATCCTTTGCTGGTACTTTTCAATCAGCAGCTTAAATGCTTTTTCCCTGCCCGAGTCGGAATGAAAAAGGTCTAATAATTCGTAATCCGTCATGTAATTATGTTAAATGCAAATACAATTGCCCACGCAAACCCTCTAACTCCCGGGGCGGGAGCACCGCTACCCAATAATACAAAAGGCCCACTGCGAAAATATTGTCCTTATATGCAATATCATTAAGTTAAGCAAATTCCCATCCGACTCCTCTGGAGTCGTATCATTCTTCATCTGTGGTGCAATAAATATTTGACCTCTCTGAGGTCAAAATCCTAATCTTAACGGCATTGCGACTCCGGAGGAGTCGAATATTTATAGAACCCGAACCACCTGAGCTACACGACCCCAGAGGGGTCGAACCTTTGACAAACTTAGCTTAACTACATTACGCTTTTCTACCTATTACCTTCTTAACGGCATTTACCACATTTACAGTATCCAAACCGTATTTTGTCATTAACTGGGCAGGTGTTCCGCTTTCACCAAAGTGGTCGTTTACAGCTACATATTCAAGCGGCGCCGGCTTATTATGAGCCAGCAAGCTTGCAATGGAAGAACCTAAACCACCAATACGGTTATGCTCCTCAGCCACCACCGCACATTTGGTTTTTGCTACCGAACGAAGAATAGCTTCTTCATCCAAAGGTTTAATGGTGTGTATATTGATTAACTCTACCGAAAGGCCTTCGGCCTCTAACTGGCGGGCAGCTTCCAGGCTTTTCCAAACCAGGTGGCCGGTGGCAAAAATGGTTACGTCTTTACCCTCGTTCATTACTATGGCTTTGCCAATTACAAATTTCTCCTCAGGCATAAAAATGGGCCACACGGGCCTGCCGAAACGAAGATAAACCGGGCCGACATATTCCGCCACAGCAATGGTCGCTGCTTTAGTCTGGTTATAATCGCATGGGTTAATAACCACCATACCGGGCAGCATTTGCATTAAGCCTATATCTTCCAATATCTGGTGGGTAGCACCATCTTCACCCAATGTAAGGCCGGCATGACTGGCCGCTATCTTTACATTCTTTTTTGAATAAGCAACCGATTGACGAATCTGGTCGTACACCCTGCCGGTAGCAAAGTTGGCAAAGGTGGTAGCAAAAGGAATTTTACCTCCTATGGTTAAACCCGCAGCAATACCTATCATATTTGCTTCGGCAATACCCACCTGCACATAACGGTCGGGAAATGCTTTAATAAAATCATCCAGCTTTAGCGAGCCGGCCAAATCAGCACACAGGGCCACTACATTAGGATTTGTTTTGCCTAACTCTAAAATGCCCGCTCCGAAACCCGAGCGGGTGTCTTTATTACCGGTTGTAACGTAATCCTGTAGTGCCATTATCAAATTTGTTTTAGTAATTCAAGAATTTTTTCTTCGCTAATAGTTTCAAGCAGTCAGCCCCTTCCGTCCCCTAAAGGGGAAACCAAAGCCAGCTCTGGTTTCCCCTTTAGGGGACGGAAGGGGCTGACACATTTTGTAAAAACCGGAATCCTATAACTCATCAAGTAATTGTTCTATGGATTTAGCTTTCTTTTTACCGGCTTTAATTTGCTTTACTTCCTTAATTGCCTGTTCCATTTCACTTACCAATCGAGGTTTGGATTTATGAAATTTAACTTTAGGCTTTTGCTTCATGCAGCAAATTTAAAGCTTCAAACTTAAACTTCCTCCTGATGTAATGTCAAATTCTTTATCAACGGTTGTGTGGATAGTACGGGCGTTTTTAGAGCGGTAAACCAGCCTGTATTTTCCGGGTTGCAGGGCCAGGGTTTCCTGCCTGTCCTTTAACCGCAAATCGTATATTTTTTTCATTTTGCCGTCCTCCACAACAAAAATAGCCCCGTATGCCTCAAAGCCTTTATTCAATGTTAAAATACCCGGGGCGGGTATCTGCACATCGGTGGTTTTGCTCTGGTCTATTTTTACATTTTTTACGGTAAGCCGTGGCAGGGTGGTTACTTCAAGGTCGTAAGTGCCGGTCAGGTATTTGGTTTTAGTATTAATGCGCTGCACATTCAGCGTTTCCAGCTGGCCGGCCCTGTGCAACAGGCACTTTATCCGTTCAACTGCCGCCACCTTTGAAATGGTGCCCTGCAGTGTAAAATTAAGATACCCCTGGGGTGCGCTGATGTTTATTACCGTATGGGTGTTTTTCCGTAAAACCACATCAGCATAAACGGGGGGTATGGTGTGCACCTGCAGTTTGTATTTAAACATAGGCGAAATATTCAACGTATCAGGCAGCCCCCGCGGGTTTAATGAGTGATAGAGGTTATATCTCACCATACCGGTTTCAGTATCGTAAAAACTCATGTTCACATCTGTTTCGGTAGGCTTGCCATTTTGGTCATTCAGGTTTATCTGCAATGTGGTTTTAGAGATAGCATCCATCACCGCATCCTTTAGTGCCGCCGAAAACTCAGTCGCATTGTTGGTGTTTACAAGCTTACCGGCGCAACTCAGGCTCTGGTTGCTTTCGGCATCCAGCGACATGCCAATAATAAAGGGGCGAAGAATAATATTGTTCTTTTGCAGCATCAGCGAAACCCCGCAGGCATCGCGGTCGCAGGCATCTTCGCCATCAGTAATTACAATCAGCACGTTTTTGGCTGGCACACCTGCAAAATCCTCCGGCGCTTTTTCAATGGCATAAACCAGCGGTGTAATCCCCTTGGGGTGTATCTCCTCCAGTTTCTTTTTAATCCGTGCTACATTATTCGAATCAATAGGCACTTCAAGCCTTGAATCATGACAATTCATATCCGGTTGCGGAAACATATGGCCCAGCACCCTTAACCCCATTTCAATATGCGGTATCTGGCCTATGCTATCAGCTATTTCGTTCAGGGAATGGCAGGCAACCTCCCATTTGTTTCCCCCTTTCCAATGGCTTTGCATACTTAGTGAGGCATCTAAAACAAACAGTATCCGGGTACGCTCCTGCGCAAACACAGGCCGGGCGCCTGTTAACCAAACAAGGCCTGTTGCTAAAACATATAAAATAAGTTTGCGCCTCATAAATTCAATACTACCGTTTTTCCTTCGTCAACAATAAACTGTTGGGTACGGGTCGATTCGCTGTGATAATTCTTTTTTGGTTTATAAATCAGCCGGTATTTGCCCGGCTGCATATTATGGCTTTCGTTTTTGCCGTTTATTTCAAAGGTTTCAACCATTTGCAGCTTACCACCCTGCTGCTCAAGGAAAATGCTGGCCAGATAATTTTCTCCGGCAATTAAAGACAGCGTACCATAGTTAGGTATCTTAAAATTGTTATCGGCATAAGGCACCAGTGTGGTATCTATCATTATTTCGGGCGAAGTGAGTATCTCCAGTTTATAATCGCCCGCCAGGTACTTGCCCTGCCCGTTTAAATCCTGGGCGCTTAAAATATTTACGGGGTTGCTTTTAGGGCGAACCAGCGCCTGCGCGCTGTTGCTGGCAATGGAGGCCGCAATACATTCAATATCCATATCAGCCACCGGCACATCCAACGCAATAATGTTGTGCTTGCCGGGGGTTAACTCAATATTTTCTTTGCGGATAGAAGGAAAGGTATGCAGTTCAAGGTCATAGATACCAACAGGGTCCAGGTAAAGGGTATCCGGATTTCCTTTTTCATTCATGGTGTGCACAAAGTTGTATTCAATTTTGCCGGTGTAATGATCGTACAGGGTAAATGGGATATTGGTAACTGTAGGGTTGCCATTCTGGTCCAACAGATTAATCTGCACCGTGGTGGTGTTCAGTGTTTGGCTGATAATAACCCCTACCGCATTGTAAAAAGAAGCCTCGCTGCTGGTATTAATAAAGGTGCCCATGCACTTATACTTTTCGTAGGCTCCGGAGTCAACATTCAATCCAACAATAAAAGGTTTGAGGGTGATTTTTTTAGCCAGCAATTCTTTCGATACTTTGCAGGGGTCGCCACCACAGGTTTCCTCTCCATCCGTTATTAAAATAATAGAGTTCAGCGAACGCGCATCATCCGGAAAATCGCCTGCGCCCTGCAAAATAGAATAAGCTATGGGCGACATGCCCTGTGGAGTAATGTGCCCCAGCTCACTATAAATTTTTGAAGCATTATTCTTTGCAAAGGGAATTAAAAGCTTTGAGTCCTTACAGTTATGCGCAGTGTTAGGGTTCTGAAAACCAAAAACACGGACCGCAAATTCAACATTCGGGTTTTTATGTTCAACCGAATCAATCAGCTTAAAAAGCAGCTGTTTGGCCGTTTCAAATTTCGAGGCCTTGTCATATTGCTGCTTCATACTTCCCGAGCCATCCAGCACAAAAAGGATGCGGCTAACGTTGGGCTTATAAACCTGTGTTTGCTGGGCATTAACTGATATTGAGTATAAAGTATTAAGTATTAAGACCGGCAGCAGCATCCGAAGTAGCGAACAGAGCTTGTTTTTGAGATAGTAAGTATTACTTGCAAGCAATAAGTCTCTTTTATAAATCTGAAGTCCGCCTTGGTATTGGCTGTTCCCTTCTCTTTTTTTCAAAGAGAAGGGNNCCCTTCGGGGACGGAAGGGGCCGTATTAATAATCTCCCAAAGTTTCAGGCAACTGCGCCAGGGCTGCTGCTGTCTGTTCGGCATTGGGTGCGGTACCGTGCCATTGATGCTGATTTTCCATAAAATCAACTCCCTTACCCATTACCGTATGCATCATAATAAAAACCGGCACCCCTTTGCCCGTTCTTGATTTGGCATCAGCCAACGCAGCCGTTACCGCCTCCATATTATTGCCGTCCAAAACTTCAATCACATCCCAGCCGAATTCGCGCAGCTTGGCTTTCAGGTCGCGGTGCGATAAAACTTTGTCTACATCGCCGTCAATTTGTTTGTTGTTGTAATCTATGGTAGAAATGATATTGTCTACTTTATGGTGAGGTGCAAACATCAAAGCCTCCCAAATCTGGCCTTCCTGAAATTCCCCGTCTCCATGCAGGGTGTAAACTATGCTCTTGTCTTCTTTATTCAGTTTTTTTGCAAGCGCGGCGCCAATGGCCACGCTTAAACCCTGGCCTAAAGAACCGGCCGCACAGCGTATACCCGGCAAATGCTCTGCGGTAGCCGGATGGCCCTGCATCCTGCTGTTCAGTTTACGGAAAGTAGCTAACTCCGAGGTTTCATAATATCCTGAGTGTGCAAGTACACTATACCAAACCGGGCAAATATGGCCGTTTGACAAAAAGAACAGGTCCTCGCCCAAACCATCCATGGTAAAGTTCTTATTATGGTTCATTTGGTTAAAATACAACGCAACCATAAAATCCGTGCAGCCCAATGAACCGCCCGGGTGCCCCGAGTTGGCGCCATTTACCATCCTTATAATGTCCCTTCTTACCTGCGATGCAATATTTTTTAATTCTTCAACCGAAGCCATAGTTTAAATTTTCCCCAAAAATAAGAGGGTAGGCGTGTTCAAGTCAAAAATGTTTCCACCGATGGTGGGAAAGGGGAGAAACTGACTTTTACCAGTTTGGGCGTGCCCCGCCGCGGCGGGTCGGCCTGTCCCGATGCTTTGATCGGGAGCTATCCGCGGAATTTATCCCGATGCTTCATCTCATACCCGTCAAGCTAAGAGTCTCAGCCTCACCCCGACATCGCTATCGCTCGTCACCCCTCTCCATCGCAAGCGATATAGAGGGGCTGGTTGCCGCGCGGATTGTAATTTCAGGATTAAATTATGTTGGATTGCAAAAGCAAATGTTTCCGCCCCTTCGCCATTCGTAAGAATGGAGAAGGGTGACGAGCGATAGCGATGTCGGGATGAGGCTGACTGTTTGCATTTAAAACTCTCCCCTGATGTCATGGTGAGCGAAGCCGAACCAAGCCCTGGAGGTGGTAAAGGCTGCTTGTATTTGCCCTGGTATCCCCTTTAGGGGACGGAAGGGGTTAGGCTGTTTGGCATTAGCCTCCCCTTCGGACACGGGAGGGGCTGCCTTTACACCNNAAAACACACTTGCTTCATTATCAGCAAACTATTGCCAAATTTTGTGTCAACCCCCATTGTTAAAATATTGTTAAAATCACTGCGCAAATACATTGCGCAGTGGCACAGTAAATTTGTAATAAAATCAATATTTATGAGCACCGTATACACACCCGACCAATTAAAAGAGTTGCACAGGCACCTGGAACAAATTATTGCCAGCCAAAAAATTACACCCCAAACCTTCGAACGCCTCGAAGAACACGAACACGCAGAATTAACCAAACTGCTGCGCCAAAAAATGGAACAGGCAAATACCGAATACATCCGCCTATCTAACATCATGGGCGCAGCCCTCCAGCTATCCGGCAACCGCATGGCCTGGGAAAGTAACCACCACAAAATTACCCACGCTATTTATACAGCCCTTTGCCAAAAAGGCGAAATGCCAACGCAAAATTACATTGCCGAAATTACCGGCCTCAGCAGGCAAACCGTAAACAAACACCTCAGCGAAGGCGACGACGCCTCAGTGTATGCCGAGCACATCCATAACTTCAGTGCCATGGCCCCACACGTGCTAACCCGCGTTGTAAAAGCCGCCACATCTCAAAATAACATCGTACCCGCCATGCGCCTCTACTTCGAATTACTCGAAAAATTTCAGGGCAAAGGCCAGCTATCTATACCCGGCCTGCAACACAATTACATACAAATAAATAACACCATTATAAAACAGGAAGCCCTCCAACAACTCAACCCCGAACAGCTAAAGCAAATAGAAGAAATGATGCAACGCAATTTACCGGCGCCAGATACCGAAAATGCTGATTGACCAGATTTGACAACTTTTAAAAAGTTGTCAAATCTATGCCCCCCCAAATTGCCCCAAGCTTAAAAAAAGCGCGTCATTGCGAGTAACCACTCT
>PMXD01000118.1 GCA_003165895.1 Bacteroidota bacterium
CTAGCAAGATTATCGTAACCATAGATACCGACTACAGTATCCACTTTATAACCCAAACTAACGTAATAATTAATAGTATCATGAAGCATAGTGCTTGAACTTATACCACTTGTAGTGTATATAGTATCGCCATTCTTAGAAACACCAACGTAACCCCCAAAGCTATAGCATTCATAGCATCGTGCTTTGCAACCCGTAATATTTATAAGTAATAAAGTAGTGCCTACCAATACAGTCAGTTTTATATTTTTCATCCTAATTAATTTTTACTCCTCTTCAATAACTCCTCAATCTGCGCATCCTGCTTTTTATTCTCCTTCTCCAANNCAACTGTATTACATACAGGTTCAATTCCTCAATTTTTTGCAGTAGTTTGGCATCCATTTTAGCCACATCAACTCCACCGTCACAAACCACATCTTCGGCGCTGGGCACATCGGGCAGGTGTTTGTTGGTTTTAATGTAGGTTTCAAGTGCATTAAAGGTAGGTAATTGGTAGTTGTTATCAAATACAAAATCGCTCCAATCGGCGGTGGTGGCTACGGCTACTTTCATCATTTCAGTAAGTATGCCCCGCTGCACAATCAAAGCATAGGTATTAGATAATTGGGTAGTAGGGCCGGGGGTAGCACCAGGCGGGTATAATTGCCCGGGATAACCAATTAAAACAGAGCCCTGTATATTCAAAACATTTAAGGCGCCGTCGCTGCCATCATAGCCGGGCTGTATGGTAAGCATATTACTGGTGTGGTTGTCAGTAATTACATTTCTAAGGGCAGTTGAGCCGCTGTTTATAAACCTTATTTGCGGGTCCCATCCTCCTCCGTCTTCCGGCCCTGCATACATATCAAGCGCTGTTCCATGTACGCCCTGCAAGGCTAAAGTGCTGCCCAAAGTATTAGGTGTAATACCTATACCTACATTCACCCCGCTGCTGCTGCCCTCCACCACAAAATAAGGATTTGGCATAGTGGGCGTGCCGTTATCAATCAAAAACAGCGGCATGGTAGAGCCTAGTCCGGCAACATCGCTTTCTTCAACCAGGCTATGGCCAGGGTTAAACTTACCGATACCTATATAGCCATCATTATGCACCGTCAGGAAATCGGAAGTGGTGGTAGCATAGCTCCCTACATGAAACAAATAATTGAAGTAGTTATTGTTTTTCATAACATCCAATTCCGCCGCAGGTAGTGCCTGCCCAATACATACTGTCCCTATGCTGGAAACCTCTAAAATCGGTTCGGGTAGGGGAGAAACTGCGCTGATATCGCTTATGAAAAGGGCATAGGTGCCTGAAGATGAATTCGTTCCAATAACTTCACCAGCCGATGGCTCCGCAGCGGTGCCCTGGTCATATACTCCATATATAGTGTTGGCCGCCACATCCTGAAATTGAATACCATAGTGGGTGCCCGAAAGGCCGTGTGGATGCTCCCTGATTAATACTTCTGAATTGCTGTTAGCTATAGTACCTACTCCCATTTGCCCCACATTGTTTATCGAAAAATCGGTTGTAGTAGTAGGCCCTGAAAGACCACCCGTAGAAGTTCTGTTAGCCTCAAAATAATTGGGAGTAGTTGGTGGTATAGGGCTTGCATAAGAGTAATCTGCTTCAATAACTGTAGTTACACCAATACCATTTACATCGCTTACCTGCAACAGGTTGGTACTTGAATTTAATGTTCCTATGCCAACGTAGCCACTGTTAGAAACTGAAAAAAGATCTTCGTTGCCATTTACATAATTGCCTACGTGAAAAAGGTAGTCAGTTACGGTATTATTTTGCATAACATTTAATTGCGCGGTCCATTCAGTTGCCCCTATATTTACAATTCCATCGCCAATAACTTCAAATACGTCAGGTGCACTGAATGATTTGCTGAGATCCTGTATTATAAAAGCGGGATTATGACCATAGCCAGGCCACGAATAAGTCGAATTGGTGGCTACATAAAGAAGGGCGCTTGGCGTGCTTGAACTACCTGAGTTTATTACGGCCATCAGCCCGTTATTGTTGTCATCCATAACTACAAGAGATAAATTTCCCTCATTATCAATAAATCCATGGTTGTGTATTAACAGGTCAAAAGGGCTGTTTGATGCCCCTCCTATACCCACCTGCCCTATGCCATTAATTGAAAAATCAATAATAGCGCTGCTCCCATCACCGGACGGCCCCCGCACGCCGGCGAAATAACCTGGGGCCGTTCCTGAACCTGGAAAGTATTCTGATTGAATTATAAAAGGTGGACCCGAAGCCCCAATTGCCCCCATAACATGCAGATTAGCTTGGGGGGTCATATTACTGATGCCAATTCTTCCGTTTTCGTCCTCATATACGTTAGACCCTGTAGNNCTGATACCCCGGTTGAGCCGGAAGCATATTGTAACAAGTAGTTTTGTGAAAAAGATGCCAGAACGGCAAATACAAACAAAGCAAGCAGCAAAGTTCTTTTCATAGCGGGGGGCTTTAAATGAAAAACAATTTATACTAAAAATGACATAGCGAATTTATAACGCCTTTTTAATAATGCAAATTTAATTCAAAAGTAAATTGTTAAAAAATAATTATTTTTATTTATGGTATAAAAAATTGGATTATTGAAAAGGGATTGCCATATTTATCTGTTAATTGATATAAATATCTTATACCCCTAAAACAAAATGCATGAAAAACCTTAAATTTCCCCTCGGTATTATCTTTTGCTTTGGCTCGTTTTTATTAAATGCACAAACGGCCGGTAATGAAAAACAGGCCCTCAACGGGTCGCAACCGGTAACCATAAAACCGGTATCCGGCACAACAACTTCTTCCACACCCGCAGCCCCAGGCAATCCGGGCAGGGCAATTACATCGCCTAAAAAGGTAGATGAGTCCGCAGCAGCTAATCCTAAATCAGTGTCCTTTAAAAATTCCCCGCCGCTACTTCAAAAAGGAAACCCTAATGATAATGTAAAAGCAGCACCGGCAAAAAAATTACCCCGTGGCGGTGAGGTATCCAGCAACGTGCGTGAAACAATTAATAATGCTTTACAGCAACCTAAAAAATAATTCTTTCCGGCTTTCCGTAACGCACATAAAAAAAGGATGAACCAATCCGGTTCATCCTTTTCAATTTAAAGCTAGGCAACTATTTAGTTAGTTACTACAAATTTTTTGGTATAAGCACTACCATTAACTACCAGGCGGCCAAAGTAAATGCCTGAAGCCAAACGCTGGGTGCTGTTAATCGATATCTGGTGCCCTCCGGCAACTTCAGTTTCTTCGTTTAGCTGGCTAACTACTTTACCGGTAACATCTACTATTACAGACGATACTTTGCTTGTTTCATCCAGCACATAAACCAGTTTGCCATTACCATCATTTACCGGGTTAGGTATTACAGTAAGCGAAAACGGATTTTCATCAACTGTATTTATACCCACCGTATTTGTTGGCGGCTGCACGGTGGTATACATGTAGTAAAACAACTGCATTTCGTTCACCGTGGTATATCCAAAATGCAGGCACGGTACTGTAGAGAAATAAGAGGTATTAGCAACTAAACCACCTTTAATGGTGCCATCAGCATTAGTGCCATAAAAAACAGGCAATAGGCCATGGTTAAAGTATTCAAGCGGCGGGTGACTGTGGTCCCAGGTTCCAAGTTCAACCTGGTTGGTATAATCATACTGGCCACTATAAATGGTATCGTTCACATTTCCTAAGGTATCTGCTACAATAACATAATAAGAAGTGCCCCATTGGTGGGTATGCCCGGCAGTCATCCATATATACCTGGTTTCACCATTGCCGTTACTACCATCGGCATAATTCAACCTGTAATCTGCAGAGTCGGGTATAAACTTACTAATCCCCAAAGGCACGCCAGGCGAATCTAAACATTCCGCAGCCCATAGAGCTGTTTGTGCCCCAATACCCAGGTTTAAGGAGTTGTTAACCAAGGCAGAAATCATGGGTATAGTGTTCTGGTCGCGTGGAGAAAAATACACATTGAAGTAAAAATCGCACGGTAATACCGAGGTAGCATTGTAATTCTTCATATGGTAATTCATATCCAGGTAAGTCTTCTGGTCCCACATAAGCCCCGTTCCTGTTGGCAATATCAACTCGGCAGTTTCCTGCCAAGCACCGGTAAGGTTCTTGTTTCCTTCAAACGAATTAACACCGCCAACAAGTTGCAGATTAGGTGCAATCAACGTAGGGGTAACCTGGCCCATGTTACTAACATCAGGCGCAGCATTATTTCCGCTTCCTGCTACCCGTGCCGCAGCCGAATCAGGATATTGGAAAAGCAAAAAGTGGTGGCTTTGCGCGTTCATGTAGCCATCAATTTGAGTAATCTGCGGAAGGTAAGGGAAATTAACCTGTTGTTGTTCCAGCCATTCCTGCTCAACATAAGGGCCGGTGGTTGGTAAAAACACAGGTCCCATTCTTAAACGTATACCACGGCCGGCAGGCGGGGCCGGTGGTTTATGGAAAAACGGAATAAGCTGGCCACTGTCGTAATATGCCGAAATGGTTCCATAATCTGGCTGAGGGTCGGTACTTGCATAAACTTCCTGTGCGCCATAGCGCACCCATTGGCGCACAACTTCAATTTCAAGGCTTGAAAGCGTATCGGGGAAAATGCCGCTGTTTTGTATAGGCAGCATCAACGCCCCTTCTCCGGTAGAGTCAAGTGCCAGGTCAGTATCAAATTTAGCGCCGGCCAGTTTCCTCAATAAAAAACTCTGATAAGGTTGTTCCGGAAAAATCAACTCCTCAAATTTTGCAACCGAACTTGCCGATAATTGCGAGGGCTTATTATAAATTTGGTGATAAACCGCATCCGAATCGCCATCAAACTTTAAAACGCTGTCAGCCCCGGTAGAAGTTGCGCTGTGGCAGCTTTGGTTCTGGCATTTGGTGTTCAGTATGGTATAAACCCGGCCATACTGCGATTGGGGGGTAATCAGCGCCTGGGCGCTAACCGCTGCAACTAACAAACTAAAAAAGGCAAGAATGGAAATTTTTTTCATTGAGGATTTTGGTTTTTAGTGCATCGAATGTAATAAATAATATAGTAGCATTTATGCCACGGCTTAAAATTTAACTAATTACCTTCAAAGTATTTGCACAACAGTTGTTAACAAGCCCCCGCCTCTTCCCCAATTCGTTTTTTAAATACTTTTTAGCGCGTACCATAATAAGCACTATCCACAGTGCCTGGTTCAATATTAGGTTAGCCCCGCTTTAATAACAAAAGCAGCTTTGCCATACTAATTTTTACCAGGTTACCGTTAATCATTAAACCAATTATAAATGACACTTCTGCAAATAGTGGCCGATTCAGCCGCAACAGCCAAAGGCGCGGTAGCCCAGCAACAAACCCTCAACCTCCTCGACCTTTTAATGAAAGGGGGCTGGGTGATGTATCCGCTGGTGGTGCTATCCGTTATTACAATATACCTGATAGTTGAACGCTACATCGTTATCAGCCGCGCCTCAAAAGTGGACCCCGGTTTTATGTCTAATATAAAACACATGCTGTTGGATGGAAAAACTGATGCTGCCCTTAGTTTATGCCGCAGTGTTAACACCCCTATTGCCCGCCTGCTTGAAAAAGGCATTAAACGCCTGGGCAAACCCGTTAAAGAAATAGAAAGCGCCGTTGAAAACACAGGCAAGCTCGAAATTTATAAGCTGGAGAAGAACCTGTCGTATCTGGGTATTATAGCCGGCATAGCCCCCATGTTTGGTTTTGTGGGTACCATAAGCGGGGTAATTAAGATATTCTACAACATATCGTTGGCCGATAATATCAGTATAGGATTAATTGCAGGCGGGCTGTATGAAAAAATGATAACCTCGGCCAGTGGCCTGGTAGTAGGTATAATAGCGCACATAGGCTTCCATTACCTGAACACTATGATTGACCGGGTAAGTTTTCAGTTAGAAAGCACCACCGTTGAATTTATTGACCTGATACAAGAGCCAACGAACGAGAAATGATTTATGAGTGATGATTTATGATTGCTGATTTATGAATAAATACAGCTTTCAATGTTGTCAAATTCATAAATCATCATTCATAAATCAGAAATTAAAAAGTTATGGAATTAAGGCGAAAATCAAGAATGTCATCAGAGGTAAGTACTTCTTCCCTCAACGACATTATGTTCTTTCTGATGCTGTTCTTCCTCATTATGTCTACCATGGTGGCCCCTTCGGTAATTAAAATAAACCTGCCCAAAACCAACGCAGGCAAGGCCATAAGCAAACAAAATATAACCCTGGCCGTGGATTCGAACCTGAATTACTATCTTAATAACGAAAAGATAACTTTCGACCAGCTGGAGCCAAAACTAATAGCCATTAATCAAAAAGATACAACCAAAGAGCCTACCATTGTTTTTCAGGCCAGTAAAAAGCTGCAATTACAGGATGTGGTAGACGTAATGGGGGTAGGAAGTAAGCTAAAAATGAAAATGGTGCTGGCCACAACTAACAAGTGATAGTTTTAGAATGAGTGTAAATACATTTTTATCGCAAAGGCGCAAAGGAAAATTTAAGAAATACAGGAGAAAGATAACTTCAAAAAAAATATGGAAAGTATTATTTCTTATTTCATAAAGCTTCTGTATTCCTTTGCCCTCTTTGCGTCTTTGCGATAAAAATGCATTAAAGGTATTAAAATATAAAACAAAAAATGTTCGCCACAGACTTCGACAGTCAGGAACGGGATTTCAGGAATAAAAAAAATGTAACGGCTACAATCGTTACTATTCTTGTTCATGCCCTTATATTGCTTATCCTGCTGTTTTCAATACTGCATACCCCAAACCCGCCGTTTGAAGAAAACGCCGGGGGGATGTCAGTTAACTTTGGCACCGATGCGGTGGGCACCGGCGATGAACAACCTTTTACCTACAACCCCGGCCCAACGCTGGCCAATGCAGCCGCGGCCCCTGCCGAAGCCAAACAGGAAGAAAGCGTTCCTGATAAAGTGTTAACCCAGGAAAACGAAGAAACCAACGTTACGGTACCCAAGCCTGAAGATAAACCTGCACATAAAGTAAACGACAAGGCCGTATTTAAAAAGCACCCCAAAACCAGTAACAGCACTGCCACTACTACGGCTGCAACAGCCGCACCGGCCCCTGTTCCGCAACCTAAACCCGATGCAAACGCTATGTTTAGCAAAGGTGCCTATGGCAAACCTAATAACAGCAAAGGCGATGGCACCGGCGGCGGCCAGGGCGATCAAGGGAATCCTAACGGCGATCCCAATTCAAGAAACTATTTAGGCACCGGCGATGGTAACGGCGAAGGCCCCGGCCATGGTGATTTAAAAGGCGGTGCCTATTTAAAAGGCCGTAAAAATACCACCCTGCCTGCCCCTAACCAGTGCAGCACGCAGGGCAAAATAGTAATAGCCATTAAGGTTGATAAAACCGGTAAAGTTATTGACGCTACATTTAAACGCTTTGCCTCCACCGCCGTTGACGAATGTAATATCAACAACGCCCTGATAGCCGCCCGCAAAGCCACCTTTAACCCCGACCCTAATGCACCGGATGTGCAGGAAGGGACGATTACTTATATTTATAAGGTGCATTAGAATATTACCAAAATACAATTTTCGCACGGAGCAAATACAGCGTAAACCGCCGGGTAATGCAGGTATGAATACTTTAAAAAAATTTCTGGCTTGCATAACTTTAACGGGCGTCTTCTGAAAATGATTAAAAGAAATATTCATTTTGTATTTCCCGGCTGCTAACTCTGCATTTTTCTCCGTGCGAAAATTGAATTTTCATTCAATGATTCGCCTCAATCAGCTTCTCAATCTCCTCCAGCTTTTCCAGGCTCATTTTTGATAGCAGCTTGGTTATCTCTATCTTCTTCTCACGGGTCCTTATTTTTTGCAAAGGATGATCCGGGCGGTCATCCAAAAGGTCGTCGGGGCTCCATTCAAAAATATCGTTGGGTGTACAGTTTAGTACGGTACACAATTTTTCAATGTGGTCAAGTCGCATATGCTCCACTTTGCCATTTTTGTATTTATGTGCAGTAAATGGTACAAAGCCGCTTTGAGCCAAAAACTTGTAGGGCTGTTCAATTCCCCTGGCCTTAAAAATTCGTTTTAAATTAAGCTGTAGCATAGTCTGTTGCCCTCTGTTTGGTTCTAAATCAGGTTCCAAAACAACAAACAACAACTACAATACTAGACACAACTTTCGAACAGATGTGGATTACCTGAATAAAAAGGCTAAATCTGATAATCATAACTCAACCTATTCATACATACCCACAATCTTATTTTCTAAAAATTCAACTTATAGATTGAGTTTTTAGAAATTATGAATCCGAAAGAATCGAAAGTCGGCTGAGTTGTATGGAAACACTAATTAGCAATACAAAACATTGATTGTCAATAATTTGATTGATTTGCAAATTGGTTCAAGCTCGGTTCCGTTTGCAAGCGATTTGCAGATTCACCTAAAGCAGTAAGTATCAATAAATTACATAAAAAGAAGCGACTATCTGCATGATTACCCAACTGTAGGCCGAGTGACTAAACAGCCTCATGGCTAAAGCCAATTTTGCTGTTTTCGACCTCCCCAACTTGAAAGTTGGGGTTATTATTAACCCCACTCTTTAGAGTGGGG
>PMXD01000023.1 GCA_003165895.1 Bacteroidota bacterium
TAAAACCATTTTTTTCCGGCAATTTACATAGCCGACGATTTAAATCGTGGGCTATGTAAATTGCCGGCAAAAAAACTGTGGCCCTTATTTTACAGGATATATCAGGCAGGTGCTTAAAAAGCAATTTAATTGTAAATAATAAAGGTACGTTACTAACAGATGTAAGCTTTTTACAGGATGGCTTGTATTTTTATTCGCTGGTTGAAGACGGAAAAAGCCTTGTTAGCAGAAAAATGATAAGGATAGACTGATTGCACCACCACAATTATTTACCTCTGAATAACAAATTTTTGGGTAGCAATTGAGGTACCTGATTGTATTGAAACCAAATACATTCCTTCAGCAAACTCAGACAGGTCAATTTCCCTGGTTACTTCACCGGGGGCACTGTTTATCTCCGTTTCATAAAGTTCCTTACCGCATATATCATAAATCTTCAGGTAATCTATATCACCCGACTGGCTTGTATATTCCACTGTAAAATGATCGTTTGCCGGATTTGGATAAATATTTAGTGAAGAAGGAATTGAAGTTGGTACTATGTTTAAGGTGATGGTATCAGTAGCAGGGGTATATCCGTCAAAAGCCAGGTAATCAATAACAGCCCTTCGTGCACTGGTACCAATATCTGACGGTACCCAGATTTGAATTCTTGCACTGTCGGGTATGGCATTCACTCCAGGATAATTAAGGCAATGGGCAGCAAAGAAAGTATATTCTGTAGCCGGTTGGTCAGTTTGAAAAGTTGCATAGCCAACCCTAACCCCGTTTTTATAAAAAAAACAATAAATACTTAATGTATCGTTGCTTTGCGGAAAAAATTTATAATACCCTGTTAACAGGGCGGGTGTATGATTTAACGGGAAATCAGGACCCTGCTGTTGGGGCCCTTCATTTGGATAAGGATCTGTTGTTACTATGGCGCTGTTCTTTAACATTACACCACTGGCAATAATAGAACTTAAATCAATGGCATAATTGCCATGCCATGCAGCAGTATCCTGGTTCAAACATTGCGAATCCGGGTTCGTATAAAGCCCAAAATCAAGCATATCCATATATGTCCAGTTGGCCAGTTTATTAAAAGTAAAAGGCGCCCAACTATCAAAGTTACCATTCGGAATTGGTGGATACGAACTGCCGAAGGTAAGGTTATCAACTGTCATGGAACTACCGTATTGCGGAAAGTTTGCATAAATATCAGTAGGTATAAAGCCCAGTATCAACGTATCCGGCATGCCCGGTGCAGTATAATTTACCTTAAACTGCAGCAGTTGAAACCCTGTGCCTGAGTTACCATAAACAGGCATAAACTGCCGGGCCACAATACTACCGGCGCTTTTTAACTCAATAATCACATACGCGGTATCGCCGCTTAGTATATTGTATTCAAACATACCGCGCAAAGTATCAGGTCGCGCGTTGTAAGCAAATCCACCCGAAAGTGAACTAAGTATATTTACCAGGTTGCCCCCGCTTGTGTTAAGGGGTAATCCGTTTAGTAACGCTCCTATACCTATACCGGTACTTTGCAATTTTACGGCATAACTACTTCCGTTAGCCCCGTTTACCTGCACAGCAGGGCCAAAAACATTATACCAGCCTGCTGGCTTGGCGCCGCTTGTAGTAGTCCAGTTTTCAAAATCAAAATTTGGAATAGTATTAGGGCCGTAAAAGAAGCTCAGTGAATCGCCGTAAATAGTACCGCCCGGTAATACAATTTTTACGCGGTACAAATAAAGGGTGTTGGCAGTTAATCCGGTTATCGGTACAGAAATCTGATGCACCAGCGAATCAGTAATAGAGCCGGGTGTTGCAGCTATTGAAACCGGGGTGTTACCGCTTTGCCAATAATCAAAAAACACCAGCGCCGTATCAGGTATATTCGCCCCTATAGCATTTATTATAGCTGAATCTGAAGTTACATGGGTGGCTGGTTCAGTATTTAAAATTAAAGAGGGGTGATAGCCTGGCCCGGTATAGAAAGATGCCGGATTGGCCGATTGAATTACCAACGGTGCGTCAATTGCATACAGGGAGTAATTATACAAAGTATACGGTTGAAGGCCGCCAAGCCCAACTGTAAGCGTATGGGTAAGGGTATCAGAAATAAAGGCCGGGCTTGCCAGTACACTGTTAGCAGCTGAGTTAGCCGGCGAATAATAAAAATACATGTTTGCCGGAAAATGAATATTGCTTACGTGCCCGTTCAGCGTTGCTGAATTGTAAGTTACAGAAGTAGCGGAATCTGCTACAACAATTTCCGGGCTGCCGTTATAAAAATAATTGTAGTTGCCATAAATGGTATGTGCTAAATCTGTTACCTCAAGCCGGTATTGATAATAAGAATTTGGGGCAAGGCCGCTTATGAGGGCATAAGGGAAATAAAAACCTGTATCGCTTATTGACGAAGGCGTTGCGGTTACTGATTGCATAATGGAACTTCCCAGTAAAGAATATTGAAACGAAACACTGGCAGTAAAGGGCAGGTAGCCCACCTGGCCCTGCAAAGTTGCCGAACTGGCAGTAATACCGGTAGCAGGTAGCGTACTAACTACGGTTATACCGGGTGTAGTGCTGAACTGAATATAATTTCCGTACATAACCGAATGGCCACTTGTTGCTTTTAACCTTACCTGGTAGGGGGTATACGGAAGCAGCCCTGCAATATCAGCTAATGCACTATGGTACAAAGTATCAATAATAAGCCCCGGTGTGGCCGCTACTGTAATAACACTTGTATCGTATGTGTTCTGATACTCAAAATACAGGTTGGCGGGTTGCAGCAAATTACTTACTTGCCCACGCAGTGTTATTGAATTAGAGGTAGTGCCTGAACCGGGTAAAGTAGTAAGCTGTGGTAAATAAGCAGGAATGGTAAAGGATAGTGTATCGCCTGAATATGTGCTGTCAAGGGTATTAACAAAACAGGCAAAATAATAAGTACCGGGGGCCGATAACAACGATGTGATATCCGTAATAATTGTTTGTGGGTTGTTACTGTTTATTGCAGCCGGATTTGTAGCTGTTGGATTACTGAGGTCCGGGCTGGTTGAATATATAAAGGATATATTATCGGATTGCTGGTATGTATTTACCTGTGCGCTTAACGAAAGTGAATCTCCCGATCCAAAAATAATCTGCTCATTTTGTATCACCGGGGCAGCAACATTGGTATATACATACACAAATCCGTCAAACGCACCCACCACACCAAAATTGGGGGAATAAAATTTAACCGAGGTGAATTGCTCACCTGTTGTTGAGCCGCTTACATTTCCAGTGGTCCAGGTTTGTCCCCCGTTATTGCTTTGCAAAAATGCCGCACTATCGCCCACTATATATCCATTAGTACTGTTGACAAACGAGATAGCATGAAGCATCGAACCGGGTTGGTCCTCCAGAATTGTCCAGGTTACTCCGGCGTTTACAGTCTGCAAAATCGTCCTTGTTGCGTTTGTGCCGCTTAACCCACCTGCTATGTAGCCGGTATCTGCGTTTATAAACGCGATCCCGTCAAAATTTCTTTGAACCGGAGATGTTATCCTGCTCCAGGTATTTCCTCCATCCGCAGTTGTCAGTATCATTCCGCTATCACCAACAACAAAACCAACCATCGGAGAAATAAAAAAGGCGGAGTTAAAGCCAGGTCCTGAGGTATCGCGCATAACACTCCAGCTTGTGCCTCCATTACTGGTTTTAATAATGGTTTGAATAGAATCATTAATTCCACCCACTGAATAATAAACAAGAGGCGAAACATTCACTATTTTATTAAAATTCCGGTTAATGGGAAAAACCGGATTACCCCAGGTTATCCCTCCATCGCTGGTTGAGATTATACGCCCCTGGTAACCTGCACCTAACCCGTGTAAGGTATCCGCAAATGCAATTGATTTATTCCAGCTTGCATACCCATCATTTGGGTTCTCATTCCAGGTAGTTCCGTAATCCGTTGAAGTGAACATTATTTGCACAGAATCAGGAGACTGTTTTCCTCCACCTGTAACTATATAACCGGGACTAAGAATATCAACTGCATTTACAGCATAACCGGCAAAAATATTGCTGGAAGTCCAATGCTGGGCAAGTAAAACACTAAATGGAAAAAGGATTAATGT
>PMXD01000317.1 GCA_003165895.1 Bacteroidota bacterium
GAACAAGAGAAACAAGCTGCTAAAAAAAGGCAAGTAGAGGCGGAAAAGTTTACAAGTGAAGATGCGCCCGGCGCAATTGGGTGCTTTATAGTATTTATAATTTTAGTGGTTTTACTTTTCAAAGCATGTGGTTAACCCTCTTATTGGAAAACAATAATGCAGCTTCTTAAACCTCCCCGCAGAGTGCCACGCAGGCAGTGCCGGCAGTTTTTTTGTCATACTTTTTGCAAGAAGGGGCAAAAAGCCGGGCCGCCAATCGCTCGCAAGCGCCCCTTATGCCAAAAAAACTGCCGGAAGCTACGTTTACATAATGTTGCATTATGGTGCAAACCCTTCGGGCTTCGCTTCGCTCCGGGGACAAGCCCTTTTCACCATAACAAACATTATGGTAAAGTAGCCACTGCCAGCCACGCCTTGCCCCGCAGACCACAAAATACCCCACCGCCCTTTAAAGGTTGCAGCCAAAAATAAAGCATGTTTCTTTTTATTGCCATGTGGTTCAGGTAGGTTCATTCTCTACACTCATACATTCCGCTACATTCCGCAAGGGCTACATTTCCGCTACACTATTCATTACGTTCATTTCACCCACCTTCCCCACCGCTCACAAGCGTAGCGCCTTCAATCGTTCACCTCATGCCATGCAAAGTTCCGTTCCGCTGTTCGTCCCGGCCAGCCAGGCAGGGCGTTGTGTAGCTTCGCTAAATTTACACCGCCGCAACGCAGGCCGTGCCAGAACAGCTACACTCCACAGCCCCGCAATTCGGATTCACTCACTCAGTCCCTACCCTTGTCCTTACCCTGCAGCTGAATTTTGGAATGCTTCATTTTTCCCTGCGGCTCGCTTACCCCGGATTTAGAGAGAATACACTACCGCCCAGAGCGGCGGATAAAAAATAAAGCAACGGGGTTGGTTAATCCTAATGGCTGATCCCGTAATATAGTTAAGGTAACTATGTATCAGTTGCTGGTAACCGATTAAACAATTTTGGGTAGTGTTTCAGTTTGGCTTTAATGGTTAATTATTTTGGAGGGTCTGGCACATTGTCAAGTGGGTCTGTTGTGTAGGGGTATGGCTTACTTAAAGTATCTAAATTTAAATACCAATCATCTTTCTTTAAAAGAAAGAAGTTATCAGCAAGCCCCAAATATTTGCGATAGTGATTGTTTTCTGTATAAAATTTAAGCTTCCCATCAGTTAATTGCCTACTATCTGTTTTGTACCTAATTTCGTAAATGCTAAAGAAAAAGCCATTGAATGTCCGGGCACTGGCCTTAGATATTAACCCATAATTGTCAAATTTTGCAAACTTTTCAAAATCTTTTTTGCCAGGATTAAATAAAAGACATATTACAAAAAACAGGATACCGATAATAAATATACCATTCTTCATTTGCCTTGCTTTTAAGTTAGCCTTACTAAATCCTCAATAGTCCACAACTTTATAGTAAACCAGACTTCCATAGCAGGTATAATTTTGATAATGTATTATAGCTTAGTTAGGTTTAAATAGGGTTGAAAATGTTTTTCAAGTGTATTTAATTCATCAACAAACCAACTCATAATTGCTTGCTGTCGGTGTAGTTTATCAACCCTCTCGTTATTGTTATAGGGCGGGTTCTTATAATTCATTTCCAGGTCAACAATTAACCCATTCAACTCCTTTGCATGATTGCGTATTTGTTGTATGTAGTTACATACATCCTCATTAAATAAGAAAGGTATGCGTTTAGTATCTAAATTAAATTTAAGCGTCCTGTCCTGTCCTGCGCCGTGCATCTGTATGACCGATAATAAAAAATCGTTGCAAATCTCATAAATCTGATAGCGCCTTTCATACAATTCTAATTTTACTTTTTGTTTTGCTAATTTGTACTGTTGCACAGCAATATACGCGGTTATATATCCGACTATTGCAACCGGTGCAAATAATATTTTCAATATTCCGCTTATAATACAAAAAAGCATTACTTCTTATTTTTCTATTTAGTCTAAAGTATAACTTTTGTCAGGATTTTTTTTCAAATATCCTAAATACACACCAATTTACTTATTCTAGCAGCGAGTAAACACTACGGGTCAGGGCGGCGCATAAAAAAATAAAAAAGAAAGCAAAGGTAGGTGGCTTGCAGCATGGCAACGCAGAATAAAAAACCAAAAGACTACGGCATAAACATGAGGCAACGCAAAGGCTATCATTTATTCCGTTTCCTTTTGGTTTTTTGGCATCGCCACCTAAAAGACCGCTTTCTTTTTTCTTTTTTTTCGGTTTTTTCGTTTTTCTTTTAAAATTGTCGGTTGCAGCCAAATACAAAAGGCAGGGTGAGTAGTGGGGGAAGGGCGGCGGCGCAATGCGGCGGTGGGTGGGCGGTTCCGGGCCAAGGATTTACAAACGCAATAGGAGCCTGCGCCGGGCAGGTGACGAAATACCCGGCCCAAACTGATTGATGTTTATTCAATGCTGCGGCCAGGTGGGGGCAAGGCCCGGGTAGATTAGTTGCGAATAAAAAATGATTCCCCGCGCCAATGAGCGCTTTAAAATAGCGATTCACAATTATTTGTAAATAATGTTAAATGATAAAATTGACCGTGCGCTCTGCCAGGCCTGCAGCCGGTCCGGGGGCACTTCCAATTATACACCGGCCGCGTTTTAATTTGTGCTTATAAAAGAATGGATGATCTACTATTCAAAATTCGCGCCTACGCGCTATTAGGTGCGCTTTTTTGCAGCCCCGGGAGTAAAGCCCTGTTACTGCTTCATTTCTTTTCACTCGCTTTAAAAGCGGTTTATTATGTTTGATATGCAAATCCAGTGCCCACTGGTAAAAAAGGTAGAAATGATGGGTGTCTGTATGCAAATTGTATGCAAATGAAAAACGGCTATGAAGTATAAAACTCCATAACCGTTTGATTTCTAAGTGGTCCCACCTGGGCTCGAACCAGGGACCCTCTGATTATGAGTCAGATGCTCTAACCAGCTGAGCTATAGGACCGAGGTTAGATTGGAGGTGCGAAAATAATTAATCTCCGCAATTTTAGAAACCTGATGTTATCAATTTGCTATTTCTGCCAAATTAGTCTTTGTACCGCTCTAAAAGTGATTGAATAATTTCGGGATACTTTTTTATATTTTCGATGTATATCCTGCTTTTAATACGGCCGAGCAATGCCGCTGATGATTAATATCAGCATGGGTACCGGTATATCGCCTTCCATTCTCCACTCTTTTTCGGGATGGATGCCATCGGCGGGTTTAACGGTTCCGTTGTCGATAATGTATTGGTTGTTGGCATCGTTTCCCCAAACGGGTTTAAACTGGTGGCCGTCCCAGCTCCATTCTTCGGCGTTGTTGGTGCGCCAGATGGGTTTAAAGGTCTCGCCGTCCCACGAGTATTCGTCATAAACATTAGTGCCGTTCAAAGGTTTGGCTTTTTGTCCATCGAAGGTCCATGCCAGGCGCGGGTCAACGTTCCAGCGGGGACGTAGTATTTTGCCGTCCCATATCCACTCGTTTACGGTTTGGTCGCCCAGTACAGGTTTAATGGTGGCAAAGGGGGCATCATCAAAAGGAAGCCGGTTTTGTTTGAGGCTGATTTTGCTTTCCAGGTCGAACTTTTTATTGAGGGTGTAGGCTACCAAAATGGCAGCGGAAGAGGGGAGTGAATCGGCGGCGTAAAAGCCAAGCAGGGAATCGTTGAGCGAAGAATAAAATGCCATCCATTTTTTAGCACGCTGCACGTGTATCAGTTCGTTTCTCTTTTGAAAATCAGCAGACTCGTTTTTGCCCAGGTAAAATTTATTATTGCTGAAAGAGTAGGTGGCGCTGCGGTTGTCTTTTTCGTACATCAGCTCCAGCTTATCGCTGTTAAAATCCATGGAACTGGTGAGCAGGAAAATGTTGTTACGCGAGTCGGTTTCGCCTTTGAAAAAGATATTCCCTTTTTGAAAATAGAGGAGTGTTTGTTTATCGGGTGAGTAGATTTCGTTGTTGCTGCACCAGAATAGCTTATTGGTGGTATCGCCTGCAAAAACAAAACTGTTACCGGCTTTGCCAGCTAACGAGAGCAGGAGGAGAAGGGCAGTAAATATAAAAGGGGAACAGTGGTATTTTCCCCTCTGGAGAGGGGTGGCCGCAGGCCGGGGTGTGTGGCTGTTGAGATAATGTGCGAAACAGCCACACACCCCGCGCTTCGCGCTTCCCCTCTCCAGAGGGGAGTTTATGCTGCCTTCGGCAGAGAATAGAGGTTGACTCATATAATTTTTAATTCAGCCAACAGGCCTTGTAAATTATTGCGGTTTGTAAGTTGATATGCATGGATACCGAATTTGCATGCAGCTTCTACATTTTCTTTTTTATCGTCAACAAAAAAAGTTTCACCGGCTTTCAGTCCTTCTTTTTCAAGCAGGAGCGCGTATATTTCAGGTTCAGGTTTTCTAAGGCCAATTTTGTTTGAGTAATAGGCGGCTTGAAAAAAATTACTGAAGGCCGCCCCGCCAAATTTTGTTTGGGCGGCCTTATCAATACTTGCCAGGTGAATTTCGTTAATGTTGCTTAATGCAAAAGTATTATAGCGGGTTTTAAGTTGTTTTAGCAACTCTATCTTTTGCGGTGAAAAATCCTGGAAGATGGCGTTCCAGGCGCTTTCTATTTCTTTATCGGTGGTGCCGGGGCGCAGGTATTTGCGCAATTCATCGAAAAAAAAGCCGGTTGTTACCTGGCCTTTTTCGTACCAATCAAACACAGGGTTTTGGGCTGAGTAGGAGACCACGGTGCTAAAATCCACTACGGCCAGTTTTTGAAAGGCGGTGATGGTTTGCCGGTAGTCTATATCAATAATTACCTCTCCGAGGTCGAAAATCAGGTTTTTAAAAGGCTGCATTTATTTTTATGCTGTTGGGCATAATGATAATAATTTTCGGGATGTTGGTTTGGTAAAATGTGTTGAGGGTGTAGAACAAATTGCACTGCCAATACAATCCTCATCCTAAATCCTTCTCCGAAGGAGAAGGACTTTGAATCCTCTCCCCGGAGCAATAACACGGGGTTAGCGAAGAATGCATGAACCTATATCATGACCAGAGCGCAAACCGAGGTTGGCTGCTGGCCGGTTGTGGGGCCATTTGGATAATGTGGGAAAGATGTAATCTTTTTATGGAATTGTGTAAGGCTTCCGGGTATAAATAGCTCAACTTTGTAGCGGGTTTGATGCCGGTTACAGATAAATCAGTTGAGGTTATTGAATGAATTAAACCCTCGTCATTTTTTCTTTAATGGAGTATTATTTACCAACCGGTGCAAATTTTTTTTTCACTTTTTAAACTAGATACCATGTTACGCTGGTCATTTCTTTTCCTGATTATAGCAATTATAGCGGGTATATTGGGTTTTACAGGCATTGCTGCAGGGGCAGCTTCAATTGCTAAAATCCTTTTCTTTGTTTTTCTTGGCTTTTGGGTTTTGATGCTTGTTCTGGGCATTACTATTTTCAAGAGCGTGTGATTATAAATTTCTTTGTCAAGCCATCATTAAAACCTGCTCAAAATGCCACTAAAAAAGGGAAGCTCGCGGAAGGTAATCAGCGATAATATCAAAACGGAAATTAAAGCCGGAAAGCCCCAAAAGCAGGCAATAGCTATAGCATTGAACAATGCGGGCAAAAGCAATAAAAAGAAGTAAAGCATTAGAGCCTGGTGCATATCAAATTATCGCTCCCCGGCAACCACGTATCAACCCCGAAAGGGTGAGAGAAACCCTTTCGGGGTGAGTCCGGCAATTTGATGTACACCATTAAAGTCAGGCTTGCGTATCGGGTATATATATGGGTTAGTCAGAGGTCGCGGTATAGCGGCCTCTTTTTATTTACAGTCGTATTTGCATGTGTGGTTTGGGCGCCTGATAAATTGTCGCAACCCGGCACGAATTCCGGTTGGCGGGGACGCCAAACCGGGCATGTGCGTTAAGTTAAGGTGTGTTTTTGTAGGCTAAAACCCAGTCCTGGTAAGGCTTTCATGGGCAAAATATANNATGCTTAACTTAACGCCTATGCCAAACCGGGAGACTCTCGTGGTTGGCGTCCCCGCCAACCATATTGTATGTAGAACGACAATTTGCTATGCATCCTGTCGCTTTACCTTAATGCGTGAATGATACAACTTTTATTGGATATTATGTAACACAAGCCATGTTAAGCTCCGCATCTTTGTAGTGCGGTAAAAATTTGTTATTGCACATCCCGGCGGGGAGTAAAAAAATATCTATGAGTTTATTTATCCTCTTTACATCTGTCCTTATTATATCATTGGCAATTTTTCTTTTACTGCCTACGCTGATTATCTCAAAAGATGCAGCTGAGAAAGAGTTTTCGGTGCCGGCTTCGCTTTTTGTACAGTGGCGGGGCGCAAGGCTGCATTATATTGACGAGGGGCATGGGTTTCCGATACTGATGATTCACGGGTTTGGGGGCTCTACCCAGAATTTTTCGAAAATAGCTGAGGCGTTAAAAGGTAGTTACCGGGTTATACGCATAGATATTCCGGGTTTTGGGTTAAGTGATTTGCCGGAGCAAGGCCAGAACGCGGATTATGTTCAAATGTACCGCGATTACATTACTTTCTTTTTAGATTTTCTGGGCCTCGATTCGCTTTACATCATGGGTAATAGTATGGGCGGGGGTATTGCCTGGTTAGCTGCCGGCGACCACCCCGAAAAGGTGATTAAACTGGTATTGGTTGGCAGCGGAGGATATGATGCTATTAACATTGCCAGCAAACTAACTATGTTTAAATACACGGGTGTGGGGCATATTTTTAATTGGGGAATGCCTGAGTTTTTCAGTAAAAGAGCGGCGCTTTCAATTTATGCCGACCCGGAAAAAATGGAGCCAGAAGTTTGGCAGCTAAGCAATCATTTTATGAACCGGGAAGGAAATATACAGAACATGCTTGCCTTGGTTACAGAGCAGCAGTTTCCGGATACAGAGCTGATAAGAAGGGTGAAATGCCCTACGCTGATAGTTTGGGGAAAGGAAGACAATGTAATACCGGTAGCACATGCCGAAAAATTCCGTGCAGATATAAAAAACAGCGAGGTAATTATATACGACCATTGCGGACACGTACCTATGATGGAATGCGCTGAGCAGTTTACAAGTGATTTTTTATGTTTCGCTAAGGCGGGGTGAGGGTAGCAGCCAACTCATCCTATCCGCTACGGCGGACATCCTTCTCTTTTAAAAAACTATGCTTTACCCAAATTTTACCGGATGTATTAAAATAAAAAAGATGTCATTGCGAGTAACCACCCTTGGGGCAAGG
>PMXD01000072.1 GCA_003165895.1 Bacteroidota bacterium
TCTTTAATTTTAAACAACTTCTATGGCATTGTTTGATGTAACTTATATTTGTAAAAATTGCACCTATGTTTGAGCCGCTTAATACTGAATGGAACCGGAAAACCGGGATATTGCCGGGGAGGGGCCAAACAAGCCTGCTGGGGATAAAGCACGGTGTTGCATATTTTACCTGGACTGACCTTAAAGGAAGCGTTGTTTTTTTGCAATGCGATGAATGGGTGCTTAAAAAGCACTTTAGTTTTAAGACTAAGAGTTTGGAAGAACTGGCTAAGGGACCATTAAATAAACTTGAAGAGTTGCAAAAGAAAAAGACCAGGTTTTTTAAATATCCTTTTGAAATAGGGTAGTAATTGATTTTGTTTCAGGAAATGAATTGCAATGTTGCAACGATTTGGATACAGGACTGTATTTGAGGATGAATGATGTATAAATGCCTGATTGCCAAACAATATTTTTTTATTTGTAAAAATTCGTTGGCAAGTAGTTATTATTAGTATTATTGAATTCTAATTTAATCAGGATATGGCNNGATACTTTAGGTTACTCAGACGAATTAAAGGTTGCCGTTTCAATTGCGCAATCAATTGCCAAGGAATATCAAAACAACCAATTCTCTTCGGGGCATTTACTTAAAGCCCTATTACACAAGGACGTGGGTTTAATGAGTTATTTGCTTGCCAAGCAGAAGGACGTGGGTTACCTGGAAGAGTGGGCCGATGTTCGCATTGAAGGCTATCCGAAATCAGGCAAGCTTGATGCTATTACCAGAGGTGATGAGCATATTTATACTATTATGGAAGAAGCCGATAATGTGCGGCTTAAACTGAATAAAGACTCTATTGACCCGGTTTGTGTGCTGGCTGCCCTTTCAACCCCTGGTGTTGGATTTACGTACGACCAGCTTAAAACTTTTCCGCTTACTACTGCCGAGATATTAAACGACCTGGTAGAGGCTTCTGACCTGCAAACTGCAGTTGGTGCTGCAAAACACGCTGGATCGGCCAATGGCAGCAGTGGTGGAGGAGATGTAAAAATGAATGCCCTGCAAAAGTATTGTGTTGATAAAACAGCCATTGCCAAAACTGGCAAACTGGATCCAATTGTGGGTCGTGACCGGGAAACCCGGATGATTGCCGAAGTATTAGGGCGGCGCTCGAAACCCAATGTTATAATTATTGGTGAACCCGGAGTTGGTAAAACTGCGTTAATTGATGGCTTTGCGTTGAATATTGTAAATGGAAAGGTGCCTGATAACCTTAAAAATGCAATTCTATTTGAATTGGACTTTGGTTCACTGGTAGCAGGTGCATCTTATAAAGGAGAAGTTGAAGACCGCCTGAAGAATATTATTAAAGAGATAAAGCAGTTTGAAAAGGCTATCCTGTTTATTGACGAAATACATACCCTGCTGGACAAGAATGGTGGTGCTTCGGGCGCCGCCCAGCTTTTGAAACCTGAACTGGCAAGGGGAGAGGTAACCCTGATTGGCGCTACTACCAATGAAGAGTATCGCAAACTAATTGAGCCTGATGAGGCCTTTAGCCGCCGGTTTGAAATTATAAAAGTTGAGGAACCTGATGAAACCACTGCTGCCAGGATGTTGCAGATGGTAGTTCCTTATTACGAAAAGCACCATGATTTGAAGGTTGGAGAAGGAGTAATTCCGGAAGCTATCCGTTTGGCAAAGCGATATGATAAGGACAGGAGATTACCTGATTCAGCTATTGACCTTATTGACAGAACTATGTCTGCAGTACGTATGATGAGCCAGACTTCTAAAGAAGAGATGGATGCGTTTTTGACGGGTTTGGAAGTGCTGGAAAAGAACGAGGCGAAATATAACGAGGTTGAGTTACTGAAAGAAGTGCGGTGGTTTTATTCTCAACTAAAAGATAAAGTAAGCCCCATATTATTCAGCCTTATTGAAGAAGATAAGGATGTAAACAAAATGGATACTGCTGCTGAATCCATTGCTTATATTAAAGAAGTATTAGTGAGGCTAAAAGAATATGCAGGAAATAAGAAGGGCGAAGTTGAAAAAATAGACATACTCTCGGTAGTGGCGCATAAAACAGGTATTCCGTTGGGCAAGGTGCAGACTTCGGAGAAGGAGCGTTTGCTGAACATGGAAAGCTGGTTGAGGAAACGCGTAATAGGACAGGACCATGCGCTGAAATCTGTGGCTGAGGCTATTCTTGAATCGCGTTCGGGCTTAAATAAGGTGGGGCAACCGGTTGGTTCGTTCTTCTTCCTGGGGCCTACCGGAACCGGTAAAACGGAGCTTGCAAAATCATTAGCCGACTTTTTGTTTGCCGATGAGAATTCGATTATCAGGTTTGATATGAGCGAGTTTAAGGAAGAACAATCTGCCGCGTTATTATATGGCGCTTCGCCGGGCTATGTGGGTTATGAAGAAGGAGGGATGCTTGTAAACAAGATACGTGAACAGCCTTATTCGGTGGTATTGTTTGACGAAATTGAAAAGGCACATAAATCTGTGTTCGACTTGTTTCTTCAAATTTTAGATGAAGGTAAATTGAATGATAAGTTGGGTAAGGTGGGCGATTTCTCTAATGCGCTTATCCTGTTTACCTCAAATATCGGCAGCGACCATATTGTTGAAAGTTTTGGGAAGGGTATAATACCGAAGAGTAATGAGTTAATGGAAATAATGCAGAAGTTTTTCCGTCCGGAGTTTTTGGGCAGGCTAACTGAGATAATTCCGTTTGCACCTATCAGCGAGAAGAACGTGGTGAAAATATTTGAAATTCACCTGAAAGGACTACTGAAAACGCTGGATAAGATGGGTATTCAGTTGAATATCACCGACCCGGCTAAGGAAGTATTGGCAAAAATGGGATTTACGCCAAAATACGGAGCAAGGCCTATTACCGGAACGATAAGAACACAACTGAGAAGGCCTCTTTCAAGAATGATTATTTCAGGCGAGATATCGAAAGGCTCGGTGGTTAACATTTCTACCAATGATGCGGGGGAAATTGTGTGGAAAACAACCTGATTGTCAATACTTTAAAGGGAGGTTGTTTTTTTAACCTTCAGTTAATAAGATACTAAAAGGGGTCAGGGTTCCTAAAATGGGGGGAATTATGGTTTTTAGTAGTGGAAAATGAACATTAAAATTGCATCGTCAGGCATTATAGAAGGGTGCAAAAAACAAGATTATTAACAGGCTTTTATAACCGATTTTATATTGGCATAAGTGCCAAAAAAAATAATCGTTTTTGAAAGAAACGTTTTACATTTGTAGACTAACTTAAACTTAAATCACTAACTATGTTTGAATACGGAATAGGCGGCAGCGAAAGAAAACTCAACAATGCCAACGAAGCATTTGCTGACATTCAAATGAACAGAACCATTTTTGTTCAGAAACTGACGGGTGAAGCACCTTATGCCCCGCAGGCAGTTTACGATCTTAAAACTGTTGATGAAGTGTTTGGGCACTTTCAGCCGGCCGTAGAGGTTGAGATGCATGCGGAAGACGGCTCGTCTTTTAATGAGAATCTTAATTTTAATAACCTGGGCGATTTTGGCCCTAAGGGAATTCTTAAAAAAAGCAAGTACCTGCAGGAAACCAATGAGATGAAAGAACAATCGCTTAAAATAGTGAAAGAACTTAAATCTAATAAGGCATTGCAAACCATCCTCCAAAACCAGGACAACAAGGCTGCGTTTTTAGCCGGATTGCAAGCTATGATTAAAGAACTGGAAGAAGCAGGCGCTTAATTTTTTAATAATTTATTTTAAAGTCAAAATATAAAGACGATGGAACAGAAATTAGATCCTCAGGCACAACAAGGCGCTGAGAAACATTATAAAGAAAATGTTAAGGCAGGTGGTGAAACTACGCAGGATGTGGTTGCTAAACTTGTAAAATTTGGTGGTTTTAAAGTGTTTGGCAACAGCATTAAAGGAACTGATAACTTAAACCCTGAATTAAAGGCGAGGAAGAAAATATTTTTAACTGATGCCAGTAAAAAAGCAGAAAGAGAAGCGTTGAAAAAAACGCTTGAGTTATGGCAGGAACTATTAGGTGGTTCTGAAACGGCTGCGGAAGCTGTTGAAAAGGCCCAGGCTAAAGCCGAATCTGCTGCACATACGGTTAAATCGAACCTGAAGAAGGCGGTTGATGCGAGTAAAGAACTTGAAAGTTCATATCGCTCGTTGCATCTGTTTTATAAAAACTGCGAGAGTGATAACCTTAAAAACGTTACCATTTTTAACGCCGAGCTTGAGCAATTGAAGGATTTGGATAACCCATTATTTTTTGATGCCATTGCTGAGGAAATAAAACAGAACTACGACCGTTTGGATTTGAAGAATAACTACTCGTTGTTGAACATACCCGGTTATCTGGGCAGCAACCAGGTGGTTGACAAATGGGCAAAACTTGCGCACGACAGCAAAGTGATGCTGGTAACTGATTTCGAAAACCTGGAAACCCCGGATTCAGTAGCTGAGTTTTTTGAAACAGCGCATCTGGCCGGAGGCGAAGCGCATAAATCAAACGTTATGATTGCGGCCAACTGGTTGGTAGGCAGAGGCAAAGACGCTGAGATTGAAGAAGAAGAAGACGTTTATGTAGCCCCGTCATCGGCATTGGCGGGTAATATTTACAGAACTTTGATGTCGCAGGTGGCTGCCGGTAAAAAATTCGGTGGGTTAAATGAAGTAAGCGGTACGCGTTTTACGCTTAAAAAGAGCGAGATAAACAACCTGGAAAAAATGGGTATGATACCGATGGTTAATGAGTATGGTAAGGTAATGGCAATGTCGGCTAAAACCTTGTTTAACGGTGATAACCTCGGTTTGCAAACTTACTCGGTAGTTCGTGTATTCGACCATGTTATGAAGACTTTGATGGACTTTTTGAATCGTCGTGCATTCGAGAATTTTGACTCGAATACTGAGATTGAACTTCGCCAGCAAATTGTAAAATACTTAGATAAGATTACTGGCCCGGGTAAATTGATTGAAAAATTCAAGATTTTAAAATTTGAACAGGACCCTGACCAAAAAGACAGGATTTATCTTGACATTTTCATGACCCCTTATTTCCCGGCGAAGAGTTATGTAGTATCGCTGGACGGACAGAAAGGCGATGATGGAGCATCATGGAAGGGGGATATTGCACAGCAGTAATTATTCATCTTTTTTTTAACCATAAAAACAATTAATATGTCATTTAACGCAGTATTAGACATCGCAGGAAAAAAACACAGACTATTGTCTTGTGATTTTTCACTCAGCAGATCTACCGATAACATCGGAAGACCCGTATCGTTATGGAACGGTGGCACAATCAACATGTCGGTTGAAGCTACTGATGACGTTTCTTTAATGGAATGGGTTATTAAACCTGCTGACCACAAAGACGGAAAGATAGCTTTCCAAAAGATTGAAGAAGAATCGAAAATGGTTGAGCTGGAGTGGAAAAACGGCTACATCGTTTCCTATTCTGTAAGCTACGGCGAAGGAAGCGCCATGATAATCAATTTCACTATTTCAGCAGAGGAACTGCACTATGGTGGCAAAGCACACAAAAACCCATGGCCTAAAGGCGGCGGCGCTAAATAACAACTGCTTATTGCATTTTTATGTGCAAAAGTCATTAATTTTAAAGCACAGTTTCTTAAATTTTTTAGGCAACTGTGCTTTTTTTTCAATCCGTTATTACGGTTAAAACTAAATATTAAGTTGTGGTAACATATTTTAACCTGAAAGCTGAGATAAACGGTGAATCGCCTTTTTCGACCATTTCGGGTTTTACCCTGGTTCAAAGGTTCGATTCTCATCATAGTTTTGAGCTGCGGGTGCCACTGGAAAGTGTAGAAAGTGGCAGCAACCAGCCTTTGGATAAGTCTAAAAACTTTATAGGGCAGAGCATTAAATTTAAAATAAGCGGGGTAACCGGGGACAACAATTCGGGTGCCACTCAAAGCGAATTTAACGGCGTTGTTACTTCTATTGCCATATCGAGGCATGGCGGTGTTGCGGGCGATTTACTGGTCAGGGGCTTCAGTCCTACTATTATATTGGATCATGGCCTTAACACCAAGGTTTTTGGCCAGACTACTTTATCGGGGCTGGTGTCCTCAATTACAGGTAAATACCCTTCAAACGGAATGCGTTTTAAGGTGAACCCGCGCCCTAACCCCAGCCTTGCTTTTATGCATCAGCATAAAGAATCAACCTTTAATTTTTTATGCCGCCTGGCTAACAGGTACGGGCAATGGTTTATATATGATGGCAAAGATTGTGTTTTTGGAAAACTATCAGGTGGTGAAACAGTTCCAATGAAATTTGGCTCTGATCTGACAGCATTTGAACTGAATATTTCGCTGGCCCCAACTAAGTTTAAAACAATGGCAGTAGATGGAACCGGCAAATCAATGCAGGCGCCTTCTTTACCGGTTGAACACCTGGACCAATTGGGTTCCTTTGCGTTCGACCAATCAAATAAGTATTTTTTTGAGGAGCAGACTTTTAATACCGACCAGGGTGTAACTACTACCAGCGATGTTCAGGATATTGCCAGGAACAGGAGGGCCGCTATTGCAGCGGGGCTTGTAAGGCTTTCGGGCACCAGTACCAACGGTAAGTTAAAAATCGGCGGCAATATTTCAATCAGTGCTGATAGTGCCGATAATGGCGCCAGCACAGATTATGGAACGTTTACAGTAATTGCTATTAAGCATACGCTGGACGGAAGGGGTGATTACCGGAATAATTTTGAAGCCATACCATCGGCCCTTGAGGTTCCACCGCTAACAGGGGAAGNNGCAAAAGAGTTCAGTTTGGGTTGATTTTAAATAAAGTGGTAATTATATAATTTAAAATATATTAAACATGTCTTTTTTTCAATCTCCTTTAGGTGTGCAAAGTGCAACAGTTGTTGACAATAAAGACCCCGATCAAATGGGTAGGGTTAAAGTCAATTTTCCCTGGGACGAGAATAGCATTCAAAGTGCCTGGGCGAATGTTGTGCAACCAATGGCAGGTAATACTTATGGTATATACTTTTTACCTGAGGTGGGGGATACCGTATTAGTGGGATTTTTGAATAATAACCATGATTATCCCGTAGTGCTGGGAAGTTTATATACGGGGCAGGGTAAACAGGCCGATTGTTATGATGCAGATAACTATATTAAGGATATTAAAACGAAGGGCGGGAACCTGGTGAGGTTTTATGATAAGCAGGGAGAAGAAGAAATAAAAATAACCAATACTGAAAATGGTAATGAGATTATACTGAATATGAAGGAAAAGAAAATTACTATTAGTTCTCCTTCAAAAATTGAGTTGAATGCACCTGGTATTTTCTTAAACTCATCGGCTATAAAATTAACCGGCGGCGATATTACCATAGCAGCCACCAAACAATACACAGATAAAACGGGTTCAAATTGGGTTAGTGATGGTAACCTTAAACTATCGGCTGAGAACGACCTGGCAGCAGATATAACCGGTAATGCCAATATTCTGGCCCAGAATGCCATGAACCTTGGTTCAAATGCCAAGGTTAGCTTATCGGGTAAAACTGCTGTGGATATATCGGCTACAATCGGGGGTATAACTGTTAACGCTGCAACAACGGCTGATTTAAAAGCAAATGCGCAAATGACGGTTGAATCCAGTGGCATAACCACTATTAAAGGTACTATGGTTATGATTAATTAAATATTATTAGTGCCATGGAATATTACAAACTGCCGTTAAAATTCGGCGATATTATGAAGAAGAAGGAGCTGCCTATGTGCAAAGACATAGGTGAGTCTATTTCGCAGAATATACATTTGATGATAACATCGAAGTTTGGGGAATACCGGTTTGATCCGACTTTTGGCAGTAATATCTGGGACAGTGATTTTGAAAATATTTTTGCCAACGATGACTGGAGCGACCGTGTATCAAACTCGTTGAAAGAGATAATAGTTTTGCACGAACCCCGGCTTAAAAATATTGAAGTTACAGCCGAAATTAACCAGGAAGAAATTGCCGATAACAGCGCCAACCCGCAATACAGAATTAAGCAAAAGGTAGTTGTGAGGATTGAAGGCACACTTACCAATACCAACGAACGCTTCAGCACCACACAGAAATTATATATCAGTCCATTATCTTTTGACTAACCATTATGCTACCAGATATATCGCGCGAACGGATACGGAGCCGTTTAATTAAAAATGCCTCGCAATTATGGGGTGTTCAGGCCTCGGATATAAATGCTTTTGACCCCATTGTAAATATGATGTTCAGCGCTTTTGCGGCTGAAATGGAGAAAATATATCACGAAATTGAATCATCGCATTCGCGGGTGCTTGAGCGGCTTTCAAAGCTGCTGGTACCAGAGGTGAATAAAGGGCCGCTGCCAGCGCATGGCATTATACATGCCCCGGCTGTTGAGCCGCGCGCGGTTGTATCGGCCAATACCCAATTCTATTTTCAAAAGCGGATACCCAGTAAAGAAAGTTCCATACGCGAAACTTTCAGGGACCTTTATTTTACACCGGTAGCCGATACTACTTTGTTTAACGGCGATATTCAATACATAGCTTTTGGCAGGTCTATGTATTCCAATATTGATAGTATACATAAAGAGCGGGTAGCAGAAAGCAGGGGAGCGCGTAAAATTGAAGCCAACGCCGTTTGGCTAGGGCTTGATTTACATGACCGCCTTGATTCTATTAAGGATCTTTCGTTTTATTTTGATTGGGTTAGCAGCTCTGAGCGGGCATATTTTTCGAAATTCCTGTCGTCAACAAAATGGAGCATGAACGGTGTGCCGCTGGATATTATTCATGGCCTGCCCAATGTTAACAGCGATGTTGCAAAAGAGTTACTTGACCCCGAATTTGAGTTTGACCCGGCAAGAAACGTGAGCCGCGATGTGCTTAATTTTTATGATGAGAGGTTTGTAACCATAAGTCTGCCTGAAAGCTTTAAAGGGGGATTACACACGCTTTCAACCCGGTTGCCTGATGAACTGAAACAATTGTTCCCTGAAGCGGAGGTGTCGTTTATTCAAAAGAAATTGTTTTGGATAAAGGTTGTATTTCCGGCATCGCTTTCGGGTGATGTGATTGAAAACCTGTCGTGCTCTATTAATTCGTTTCCGGTAATTAACCGCAGGTTTAACGAGTTTACTTATCGCCTGCAACCGCAATTTAATATTATACCATTAGGGGCAGATGCCGACCACTTTTTTTCTATTCAGGGGGTAAAAACTACAGATGGGTCGAAATACAACAGCAGCTCTTTAGCTGATACCCATAAGATTGGCCCCGGTACTTATGTTTTAAGGCGCGGTGGAATTGAAAGGTTTGATACCCGCAATGCCGGCGAGTTATTGACTTACATGGTAGAACTGCTGAGGGATGAAAGCGCTGCTTTTGCCATTTATGGAAATGAAACATTAAATACAGAGATAAAGGGCTTAAACCAGACTTTAAACGTTATCAGCCAAACGCTGGATAAGAACAGCAGCGGTATGGAACCGGTTAACTACCTGGTAGTGCGGTCGAAAAGCAGGAACGATGTTATTTTTATTGAGTTTTGGAGCACTGCCGGTGAGTTCGGTAATAACCAAAAGATAGGAACCAGGCTATCGTTAGCTTCGGGGTCCAATATCAATAGCGAGCAGATAGTTCTTTTAACCAATACCCTGGGCGGGCGTGATTCGCTTTCTGATTCTGAGACGCTTAACTATTTCAAAAATGCCTTGCTTAGCAGAAACCGGGTGGTTTCAGAGGCAGATATAAAATATGTGTGTACCCGCGAACTTGGAAGTTTAATAAGCGATGTGAAAGTTGAGAAAGGGCTGGAAGTGGACGATAAATCATATTCAGGATTTAAGCGCACAATTGATGTAGTGCTTTACCCGGCCAATGACCTGAACCCTACCTTTCTTGAATGGCGCGACCTATGCCGGAATTTACAGGTAAAGCTGGAAGCTGCTGCCACTGTTTTAACGCCATTGAGGGTAAAATTATATTCACCTGCAAATGTTATGGCAAATGGATATAAGTGAGAGAAATATTAACGAAATTAAATCGGATATTAAGGTAGAGGTGGTGGCCGCCGACCTTATTGAAGCCGGTTTGGATATTGATGATATAGTAATTTCACCATTAGGCCTTTTTGAACGGACCTTCAGGAAGGATATTCTTAAAATGGAAGCCCGGCAGGATAAGCTGGGCAGCAAGGACCTGCTTTTTATTGATATAACCCGTGAGGGGATATACAATACCCTGCCGGAAGCGCTGTTTCACTCTTTTGACGTTAATAAGAAATCGAACCGGTCGGCGGCTTTTATTGAAGAATACAAAAAGCATAAAGCCGAAGAAGAAATTGCGCGCAACTTTTTTCTTGCCGCCGAAAAGGAACTATACCGTATCAGGGTTTTAACTGAACTGGTGGAGCGCAGGTCGATACTGGGTTTTGCCGACCAGTTTAAAGCTGAACTTTTTTTGAATATATGGCCCGAGTTACGCGACCTGTCTGAGAAGTATTTACCGGCCATGTTGTTGCTACTGCCGGTTTCGCATAAAATTGTGGGTGATTTAAAGCTGGCCCAAACATTGCTTTCGTTCGTACTGGATCAAAATATTAATATAAAATTCAGCGATAGGGCGAGGCCGATTGCTAATGATACAGGCAGTAATATTTTAGGTTCACGATATTTAACAACCGATGCGATAATAGGAAATGAAGTGCCTGATTATACCCCTTTGATTGAAATATGTATTAATGGAGTAAAAAAGGGGCAATTAGTAACGCTAATGCCCGGGGGAGAAGCAAGGAAGGTGCTTGACCTGGCCTGCAAATATTTGTTTCCGATAGGGTTGGACATTAATATCAGCATATCGTTGGATATTGAGCATGAAAAATTAATTTTGTCAGATGAAAGTGAGGATGGAAAATTAGGTTTTACCTCACGCTTATAATTCAGAAATTATGTTCTCGAGATTAGATTTTTTGGTGCCCGGGATATTTGTTACCCTGATTGGTTTTTTTGCCACGGCCTTCTTTTTTATGAAAGAAGAGGGTAAAGAAGTGAGTGTTAAGGTATTTATCATTTACTCGGTGGTTACCATACTTACTTTTGTACTGATTGGGTTAACCGGGCTGATTGCTATTGACAGTGCGTCGAACTTTTTTATGGGCCTGCAGGCCGGTATTTTGGTTTTGGGCATTATTCATGTGGCTACGCTTTACAGCCTAAACTCGTGGAGCGAGCAGGATTCTTTGTGGCACGAACTTGTTTTTACGCTTTATATAACTATGCTGGGGGCCCTTATATTTTTGCTGGTGTTCAGCCGGTTTAACAGGCAGGGCTATGCGCTTATTTTTACGTCTGGGTTTATATTGTTCCTGGTGCCTTTCCTGGTAGTAAAATGTTTTGATTTTATGGTAATGATACCCGAAGAGGTATACCCAATGTGGTATTTTCCGGCAGGAGAGGTGGATCTTGAAATTCCGGAAGATGTAATGGATGATGAAAGTATTATTGTGGTTGAGTTTCAGATGGCACGGGCTTTAGCCGAAGATTCGGAATTGATAAAGAGCAGAAGCAAAATGCCTTTAAAGCTGGAGTTTGGACGTTTCTTCCCTGTTTTTCTTGACCAGTACAATGACCGTAACGCCGGTACCCAGATTGAGTTTTTTGATGAGAACAAGCAGCCATACGGCTGGAACTTTTATATTAAGCCTAAGTGGTATCAAGCGCCCAGGTACATTAATCCTGAAATTACTATCAGGGAAAACGGCGTAAAGGAAAACGATATTATTGTAGCTGAACGAGTTTAATAAAATAGCATATGCTGCCTACTATTAAATATTTTAACGTAAACTGGGTAGATGGAATGAAACTGACGCGCAGTCATTTTTCGGACCAGGAGAATGCTTTTACCGACCGTTTGCGCGATGTTGCGGGCATTAACCTTACCTCGTACAACTACGGCCTGCTTGAACCTGTGCCCGGCAGCGCCAAATCAATTGATCAGGTTGTAGATGTTGACAAAGCCACCCTTTTGCGGGTTAAAATAAATGAGTGCCGGGCTATAACCCCCGGTGGTGTTCGCATTGAGGTTTTGGCCGGTAATCCTTTGAGCCAAAGTAAACCATTAAGTGCCGAGTATAATCTGAGCGGCTCTACTCACGGCACGTTTTTGTATATCGTTTTATCGGTAAACCCGTTTGGCAAATCTCCGCTAGGCGAACCAAATGCGGAAGAGAACCCGCCGCGGTACCCGTTTACTGATTACAAGTACGAGATAAACGTAATGCCGGCCGAGCAGGTTAACCTGGTGGCTAATGGTGCTTATCATATTACCATCGGTAAACTTAAAGTAGTAGGCAACGGCGTTGAAGTTATTGAGAAATATATTCCGCCCTGTGCCAAGGTATGCAACCACCGCGACCTGATGGATATTTACAATGACCTGGATAAAATGTTAAGCAGGCTTGAAAGCGATGCTACGCTGATAGTGCAGAAAATATACCGCAAAGACCAACAGAATATACTGGCAAAAAATGTGTTGTTCTTTACTGATAACCTGTTGAGGTATTTAAGCACCAACATTCACCATTTCAGATGGTTTGTGCCTGAAATGCCTCCTATTTTTATGGTTGAGTATTTTGCAAGTTTTGCGCGCCTGCTTAAAAACTCGCTGGATATGAAAGCCGGAACAGGTAAGGAAGAAATGCTGAATTACTTTAAAGACTGGATAGTAGAGGTAAACCAGGGAGAGTTTGAGGGTATTGTAGACCAGCTGGTAAACATTCAATATAACCATATGGACATTAACGAATCTATTGAGAAGATAGAGGCGTTTAGTGTTACACTTTCAACCGTTATGAATAAGCTTAGCAAGCTGGATTATATAGGTGATAAGAAGAAGACAGATGTGATTGTTACATCGCGCGGAGCAGATGTTGTTGATACACCCAAAAAGAGAAGTTTTTTATTGGATTAATTTAAAAGTGACAAGTAAAAAGTAAAACCGATGAAACCATTGAATGCCCGGGAAAGAACAGGTGGATTATTGAAATTTGCAGCCTTGTTTGTATTTACCCTTATCTTAGTTTTGTTTGCCGTTTATTTCGATTTCTCTGCCGTGCCTAAAGCTGAACTGGAAGGTTATAAGAGCCAGGTAAACGACCTGCAGGCAACTGTGCAAAGTGATAATAAACTAATAAGCCAGATTGGGGATTTGAATAATAACCTGATACAATACCAGAGTAACCCGGGCAACGCTATTGCTGCAAGTGCTGTGGGTAATGGCATTACGGCCCTTTCTGATATTGCTAAAAAAGATTCGGTTTCGTTTACGGGTAAACTATCGGGGCAGGTTGTTACCGGCTATGGTATTGCAGTAAGTTCTATTAATAAAAGCGCCGGCAGCGGTAATGCTTCAGAGGACCTGAAGAAGGTTAAAGACGATTTAAAGGCCTGCCAGGATGATGCAAAGGATAAGAACCAGCAGATACTTACTTTGCAAAACACATTGGCTTTATATCAGAATAAGAAATAGCGGGAATAGTATAAAGTATTTAGTATTTAGACAGATTAACTCTTTTCCAGCTATTGTAAACGGATTATCGAAAGCAAGCAATAGAATAAAGCAGTAAATAAAAATATGCGGGGCGAGCTGGCTGTTTTCTTAATACTTAATACTCAATACTTGATACTAAAAAAAATGATACGGTGAGAAAAACAGTTTTTGATAAGAGTGCTTTATGGTTTATAGGCGGGGTTTGGCTGCTGGCTATTTTGGTAAGTAGTTTCAGGGTAATCCATTCGTTAACGGCCAGCTGTCCTGATATTAAAATAATGGTTTCAACGGCTAATGTTGTTGAGAATACTCCTTTTACCGTAAGCTGCATAAGCCCCGGTGTTAATAAGTGGGACTGGGATTTTGGCGATTTTAGCCCGCACGCAAATACGGGTAAAATAACGCATACCTACCGCTCGGCAGGTAAGTACAATCTTAAACTGGTGGTAAACGGTAACCCGAAATGTAACAGCACTTTGCTTATTACGGTGGGCCAGGATGTGAGTGCTACCTCTGCCACGGCAAGCGATAATACGAATGCTTCGATTGACGGGCCAACTACTGCTTATGTCGGACATCCGGTTAAGTATCATGAAACTTCGGGTAAGGCTACCAGCTGGGCCTGGACATCGACCGATTCGAAAGGAATTGATGCTACCGGACAGGACGCTACTTACACTTTTGCAACAGCCGGTAAAAAGACTATTTACGTTACTGTTAACGGAAATAAGAGCAAGGCAAGTATAGATGTTAATGTTGTTGTGCCTTCAGGTGGTGGCCCTGCCAAACCGAAAATAACGGAGGATGCTTTCCGCAAGATGCTTTCGGAGGTGGTGAACAAAAGGGCAGATGTGCCATCGTTTAATAATATACTGTGCAATTTGAAAATGGTAGTAAACTATAAACTGGGTAAGGATAAACCTGCGCAAAAAACATTTGATGATTTTTGCAAGGATATAAAAGGCCATGGTTACCGGACTGAATTTGACCAGGTGAAACTTACTTTTGACCCTAAAGGCTGTGTAAGCGGAATTGATGTGGTAATGCACAAGGGCAGCTCGCGGTTATTGCAGGACAGGTAAATTGGTAATGTCAATGACTTATGGCTGAACGGTGAGATTTAACCTTTCAGGTCTCTGCATTGCCAATTGCCGGACTAAGACCTGAAAGGTTTTGTGCGTTTCGTTAAGTCAATGACATTAGGTAAATTGGTTTGTATTTTTTATTCATTTGAAATAAAGAAAGTTATGGCGGTTGACCTGAAACAGCTTTTATTACTACCTATTGAAGACCGGCAAATAGTGCAGGAAGTGGTGGGCTATACCATTGTGAACGATATGAAAACGTTTGTTTTTGGCCCCGACCAAAAGAAGCTGATTGAAGAGCGTTTTAAGAAGTACTGCAAAAAGTCAAGCGCGGTATTTAAGTTCGACGACCTGAAAGCGAATGTTATTGATAAATTCAAGTAAATTTAACCTGTAAAATAAACTATTATGGGACAACCGGCAGCCAGAATAACCGATATGCATGTATGCCCGATGCTAACACCGGGTTTACCGCCTATACCGCACGTGGGTGGGCCTATTATTGGCCCCGGTGCACCTACGGTATTAATAGGAAAAATGCCGGCATCTGTTATGGGCGATAACTGCGTTTGCGTTGGCCCGCCGGATATGGTTGCCAAAGGTTCTACTACTGTTATGATATGCAGTAAGCCCGCAGCCCGCATGGGCGATACCTGTGGCCACGGAGGCTCTATTATATTAGGGTGCCCTACGGTACTGATTGGCGGGTAGCCCCTCCAAACCTCCCCGAAGGGGAGGCTTAGAAATTTAAAATAAAAACCCCTTCCCCGTTTACGGGGAAGGGGTTTTTATTTGCCCAAAATCGTCATTGCGAAGAAGCAATCCCGAAGCGATGACTACCGCACTGGAGTTTATCCTGCACCCATTCCCGCATTCCTCGGCTGTTTCCTCTCCGTGCGAAAATGTATTCCTCACTACGCAAATACATTGCGCACTACCACCCTAACTTGCATACCAAAAACAACCATTATGGAAACAACTCCCGCAATCCCCCAAAAGTTCGACGANNAATCGAACGCCACCACCTCGACATCCTCACCACCGCCGAAAAAGCCGAATTCCTCCAATTCATCCACTCCAAAATCCCCGACTTCCACGGCGAAGAACTAGACCGCTACATAGAACAAACCTCATCCCTCCTCGACCAAAACGAGATATGGGAATTCAACCACCGCAAAATCGAAGTTATAATCGAACGCCATGTTAAAGAAACCGGTGCAATGCCCTCTACTGTCGACATAGCAAACGCAACCAAACTTAGCCGCCCCACCGTGCGCAAACATTTAGCGGCCATCAACACCAGCCCCCACACCATCGACCAAAACAATAGCATAGCATTAATGGTACCCCGCGTAATGGGCGGCGTATTANNGAACAACTAAAAAAGATTGAACTCATCATCACCGGTAACGATGATAAAGCCCAATAAGCATAATTCCCCTTTCGAGAGGGGCCAGGGGTGTGTGGCTGTTTGCATTAACTCTCCTCCTAATTTAGGAGAGCCTGTCCCGCGGTTTTGGGCGGGAAGCAGCCCTGGAGGTGGTTAGGCTGTTTGTATTAGCTCTCCCTTCGGGACGGGACTCTCCCCCTAATGTGATGGTGAGCGAAGCAATGTCATAGTGAGTAACTTATCAGGGGGAACCCTGATACTTTTAGGGAGTGACAAATAAATACGAATTTTGTCGTGATAGAGAAAGTTTTGGGCAACACAGCACTCAGACTCCTTAGCGTTTATTACCTGATGTTGAGCCTTGCTTCAAAGAGTAGCTTTACTTTTTTTGGTGATACTTCATTAATTCTGATTTAATGAAGGGTTCCCGTTTGGCAGCTTGCCTTTTATTCTTGTGCACTTTTTGTGCCCAAAACAATCTCACATTGTTTAATCAAGCATAAAATTATGAAAATGGAAACAACTTTTGAAGTGGTTAATCCACACAGTGCCGGCGTTGATATGGGTGCAGGAGATATTTTTGTATCCACCGATGGCAAGGCCGTTAAAATTTACGAAACCTTTACGTCAGACTACCATCAATGTATTGCGTATTTAAAGGAGCAAAAAATTGAACGGGTAGCTATGGAGGCCACCGGTGTATATTGGATTGCCTTCTATGAATTGCTGGAACAAAACGGATTTGAAGTTTGCCTTGTAAACCCTAAAGAAACGAAGCAGGTAAAAGGCCGCAAGTCTGATGTTTCGGATTGTCAGTGGATACAAAAATTATTTGCAGCCGGGCTGCTAAGGCAAAGCTATATCCCCTCTGGCAGGCTAAAAGAACTACGCATGCTAATGCGCGAACGGGAAGATATTATTGATATGGGAAGTGCTTATGTCAACAAGATGCAAAAGGCATTGGAGTTAATGAATATTAAACTCACAAATGTAATCTCTCAGATCCATGGCGTTAGTGGTATAAAAATGATAGAGGCAATTTTGGCGGGCGAAAGAGATGCTGAGGTGTTGCTGGAACTGTGTGATAAACGAATAATTAAAAACAAATCAGATGAAATAAAGAAAGCGTTGGAAGGAAATTACAATCCAAGCTGGCTTTTCCTTTTGGCTCAAAACCTCAAAATGTGGAAAATACATGAAACGCAGGTTTTATGTATTGATAAAAAGATTGATGAAGTGCTAAAGGATTTAAACCGGGGACGGGATAAAATCAAGCATAGCGGTAAAGAAAAACCAATCAGGCATCATAAGCCTGAAATTGAAGACCTACAGCAAAAACTTGTGAATCTATATGGTACGGATGTTTCTTCCATATCAGGGTTAACTAATTATTCCTTATTAAAATTAGTGGGAGAAACAGGCATTGATCTTAAACAATTCCCTACGGCCAAACATTTTGTCAGTTGGTGTCAGCTAAGCCCCCGCAATAGTAAGAGTGGGAAAATGAACAGAAAAGTGAGAACAAAAAACAAAAGCAAAGCCGGTCAGATTTTCAGAGAAGCGGCGCAAAGCTTAATGCAAAGCAAAAATATAGCTATAGGCGCATTTATGAGAAAAGTGCGAAGTAAAAAAGGAGGTATTGTTGCGGTTAAAGCCGGGGCAAGAAAAATTGCTGTAGCCTACTTCAACATGATTACTAAGGGAATTGAATATGTGGAGGAGGGAGTAAGAAATTATGAAGCCCGGATTAAACAACGCGAACTAAAATTACTTACTTTGCTAGCCAACAAACACCAATTTAAACTGGTTGATTATCAGGCAGTTTAAATACATGTCATTGGCAGCGTAGCCGAACCATTTGTTTCCTGATGGAGAAGGGAGATGCCGACAGGCAGAGGGATGAGGCCGGGAAGCTGCACTTACCACGGCCTATTAATTAATTGGGGGAAAATAAGTTGAGCTTTAATTGCCACCGGGGTTCATGCTATGGCTAATCTTCGTTTTGCTGGCCGGCGGTAATGGAGGGGGCCCATCAGGCTTTTTAGACTTTTTTGCATCGGGGAAACTATCTGCATACGTAGGGCATGCAATTTTATTATGATTGCATGACGAAGCCGCAATTAAAACCACTGCGGCAAACATTATAACCCTGAAAGCTTTTTGTATCATTATTTCCATTTCTGACCTGGTAAAAATAAGCTTTTGTTACTGATAATTACAGGCTTCTTAAATCCAAAATGTTTCGCACGGAGGCACGGAGAAAAATGCAGAGGAATGCAAAATGCCTTTTAAAATTCAAAAATGTATTTCTCGGCTGTTAACTCCGTGCCTCCGTGCGAAACTTCGGCTGTTCCAGACTTCCCCCAAATGAAAGACCGCATTCTGCTCATCAGAAATGCGGTCTTTCATTTTAAATTTCTCCGGCGCTCCGTCCACTCCGGATTGCCTGTGGGTAGTTCGGGATTTTAAACCGAAGCACTGTGTTGTTTTCTGAGTATCAGATCTTCATACGTGTTGATCTTGTTCTTCAGTTTTTTGTAATCTTCAAATACTACCGAGTAGTTCAGCTTGTCAAACATCTGCATGTTTTCATCTGTTACCGGTATTTCGTTGGCTACCAAAAAAGGCAGGTCCACCTTCATTACATCGCAAAAACGTTTTAAGGTTTCTACTTTAATGTTGCCGCTTTTACGTTCAAGCCAGCTGTAAGCCTGTTGGGTAATGTGCATGTCGTTTGCTACTGTTACCTGTTTAAGACCGCGGTATTCGCGTATCTTTCTAATCCTCTCTGAAATTGTCATAATTGTTTAGGTTTAATGAATAATGATTGTTTTTAGGTGATGAAAAAATATTTACTGCCGGGCTTTCCGTTAGGGCGCCCCGCGTGTTTCGTTTTGTTACATAGTAGTAGCTCCAACACATAAGTTGTAAATACCACTTCATCTTTTGCGGCCTGTTCGCATCAGGTTTGCCGGCAAATTGCCCTGCCTACCTGATTGCTGTTACGTTTCCTGTCTTCCTCACATCATAGCCATTCTGGCATGTTCCTTCAAGTTCATATACATATACCGAGGTTGCGGCTTGTTTGCTGTTTACATTGCCATCCCAGCCTTGCTGCAGGTTATTGGTTTCAAAAACCATTTGTCCCCACTCATCAAACACCCTGAAAAACTTCAGGCTGCTAAGGGTCATTGTGCGCACATAAAGCACATCATTCAATCCGTCGCCGTTCGGCGTAAATGTGTTGGGTATAAAAATGGTGCCGGGGTCGCAGCCTAAAACATCTATCTGCACCGAATCTCTTACCGAGCAACCGGTGCTGTTGGTGCCTTCAACATAAACTGTTTGTGTTTCTTTAGGGTATAAAATGGTCCTTCTGCAATCTGCACAGCTAAACGAATCTTTTGCAAACCACTGGTAATTAAGTTCCTGGTGCGATGCCGCATACAATGGCACTCCTGCATCAGGCGTTGTTGAAACTGTTGTTGAAACTTCAATGTCAGGGGTAGCAACCACATCAACTACAACGGTTTGTGTATCGGGTATACAATGTCCGCTTCTCACCACTACCATAAAGTCCATGGTGTTTCTTTTAACGCTCGCTAAGGGGTCCGATGAGTATATGTCATTAAGATATTGCGGGTTATTCCATAAATAAGTTGCCCCCAGGTCTGATATAAAAATCGCGCTTACCGGTAAGTTTACGCTTCCGTCGGTGCAAACCTTAACCTCCGCCGGCAACGCAACAGACACTTTCTTTCCAACAGCTACAGGCACCTGCGCACTCACTTTACAACCTATACTGTTTGAAGCAGTAACGGTATAAGTTACTGAATCCATAGGCGTACAAACCGGGTTGGCAATGGTTGAATCGCTCAGATATAAACCCGGGCTCCAGGTAATATTATTGGCATTACCTACATATAAAGCTTTTGTATCACCGGCACACAACCGGGCGCTTACCGAATCGTTCAAAATTGGAAAAGGAACGACATTAACATGCACCGGTGCTGCGGCCTGGCAACCATATTGGTTAGTAGCAACCACCTGGTAAACTATCGAATCGGTTGGCGTTAACGATACCGTAGCACAGTTTGCACAACTAAGTAAGGTATCGGGGCTCCAGTTAATTTCACTTACGTTAGATGCCACCGTAAGCGTAACCCGGGTTCCCGGGCAAACAGTAGTATCAGAAACCGTTAATACCGGAACCGGATATGCTATTACTGAATCTAAAGGATACGACACCGTGCAACCAACATGGTCGGTAAGCACAAATTGCGGGTGATATATCCTGGCCTGGGTGTAAACATGACTTATAGTAAGGGTATCGTTCACTACGGTTCCATCACCCATATCGCACCAGATGTTTTGAGTATTGGCCGATGGCAATGCGCTGATATTTACTGATAAGGGAATACAGCCGGTTATAGGGGTAAGTGTAAACGTACCGGTAGGGCCCTGCACGATTATCAGGTTCGGGTAAACTATGGTATCGTAACATCCTTGTGGCGTATGGCCTGTCAGGGTAACTGTATATACTCCGGGATAGAAATAAATATGCGTTGGATTTGCTGCGGTATCAGTATACCCATCACCAAAATTCCATTGAAATTTATTGACCTTGGCATCTGACTGGTTGGTAAACAAACAAACAAAAGGCGGGCAAGGTGAGAAGGTAGAATTAACCTTAAAGTCTACATGCACATAGGATACGGTAACACAATTTGTTTTTACAACACTGGTATCACATCCGGCCCTGCTATAAGCAAACAGGGTTACCGTATAAGTTCCGGCTGCAGCATATTGATGCGAAGGGCTTGTTACAAAAGAAGTGTCACCATCACCAAACAGCCACATAAATATGCCTGCATTGGTCGACTTGTTAGCAAAAGTTATAGTTGAACCCAAACAGGCAGTGCTATCAACCGAAAAGTCTGCTACCGGCCTTGCGGTTTGTATCATATCACTCTTCGTACCGGTTATTACACATCCGTTGGTATCAGTAATGGTTAATACCACAGTATAATTGCCAGGTGTGGTAAACATCGAGCTCGGGTTTTCGGCGTCCGAAGTATCGCCGTTGCCAAAACTCCAATGATAAGTATCGCTCGGGTCGGTAGGTGTTGTGTTAGTAAAAAGGGCATTAAGCGGTGTGCCGCAGGTAAAGGTGCTATCGGCAGTAAAGCTGACTGTTGATGGAGAAAGGCCTTGCTTAATGGTTATATAGTTTTGCCTGGTAAGACTATCAGCGCAGCCCGGCATCGAAACCACAAATGTTACGGTATAAATCCCCGGGGCCGAATAGGCCTTTGAAGCGCTTGATGAAGTAGCGGTTGTGCCATCACCAAAATTCCAGAACCATGATGTACCCTGTACGCTTGAAGAATTGATGAAGCTTATTGGCTGGCCAGTGCAGGCTTTTGTTTTCGATGCAATAAAATCTGCAGTTAAAGGCCCTACGCTAATTTTCTGGCTGGCTGAACTGGTACATCCGTTCGAATCCGTTACCGTTAAAATTGCAGTTGCTACTTCTGTTGGATAAATATTGCTGGGGTCCGCGCTGGTTGAAGTGGTATTGTTATCCAGTTGCCAGAAATAACTTAACCCTCCACCTGTGCTTTGGTTTGTAAAGTTAACCAGTTGCTTAATCTGGCAGCTTGAAGTTGGCGATGCAATAAAGGCTGCAACAGGAGGATTATAAACATGTATAAATGAAGGCTTGCTAAGGTTGGCGGTGCAACCATTTGAATCCTGAACTACTAAAGTAATAGTATAAGCCCCAATGTGGTTGTAAAAATAAGTTGCCACCGGTTCGCTGCTGGCAACGCCGTTACCAAAGCCCCATGCATACTGTGTTATTGGCGCACTGCCAATGGTGATATTGCTTAGAAATTCAATTGTGTCATTTAAACAGGTTCTTGATGTGCTTGCATTAAAATTAACTACCGGCAATTTGTAGACGGTAATGGTTTTTACTACGGTGTCGGTTTCGATACCATTAGATACGACAAGGGTTACCTGGTAAATTCCTGAATTGATAAACTCGGCTGACGGGGTTGAATCGATAGAGGTATTGCCGTTTCCGAAATTCCACTTCCAGGTGGTTGGGGTAATAGTGGATTGATCAGCAAAATTGACCAGCAGCGGGGGGCAGCCTGCCGGCTTATCCGACGTAATGTTCGTAGCGCTAAAAGCTGCTAGCGAAAGAACGGTTAAGATAAGGGTATACAAGAACCTCATAACATCAAAATGTTTGCTTGTGTATACGCCCCTGTTGCTTTTACAGGTTCAATACGCCGTCCATATTTTACACCGGCACAAGTGTGTAATACATTCAGTATTCATGAACCTACAAGTCAAACTTTGTGTTACGCTCTGTTTCATACAAATTGCTCTTTTACTAATATGTTAATACTCCACACGCGGAGTGTGGTTTGTTTGTATTGGACTACCGGTATTATGGGGTCTGACTCGTCCGGCAGTTTGATTAATACAAGTTATGCTATGCAAAAACCATACAATGCCGCTGATTTTACCGGTAACTAAGGCATGTTATAAATGGCATACAAACCTATTTTGTATGTTTGCGCCCGCTTGGTTCTTTGTTCAAAGTATTAATAACAGTGTATGTCGCCCTTTGTCAGAAAAATAGTAGGTACCTGGTTGCTGATAGGTTGCCTGATGGTATTTTTCCAGGTAATACTAGGAGGTATTACCCGCCTTACCGAATCGGGTTTATCTATTACCGAGTGGAAACCCATTAAAGGTACCATACCGCCCCTAAACGCCCTGGAATGGGACCAGGAGTTTGCGCACTACAAAGAGAAGATACAATACAAAATCATTAACGAAGGCATGACGGTAGATGAGTTTAAGTGGATTTTCTTTTGGGAATATGCCCACCGGCTTTGGGCGCGGCTTATGTTTTTTGCCTTTATTATTCCCCTCGTTTACTTTTTGTTTAAACGCTACATCCCTCTGGCGCTGGGCACGCACCTGGCTGCGCTTTTTGTTATGGCTGCGTTGCAGGGCGTTGTTGGCTGGATAATGGTAAGAGCGGGGCTAAGCGGCCTGTTTGTGCCTCCGCTAAGCCTTTCAACCCACCTTACGCTGGCACTTATATTATATGCCTACCTGGTATGGCTTACACTTTATGTATACAGAGGTAAGGGCAACTATGGAAAAATAACCACCGGGGTTAAATTTTTTGCCTTTGCAATACTCGGAGTGCTGTTCCTTCAAATATTTCTTGGGGGTATCCTTTCGGGTATGAAGGCTGGCCTTTCTTATCCTACGTGGCCGGATATGAACAGGGAGTTTATTCCCTCAGCGTTATTTAGTGAGCCATCATCCACCGCAGGCTTCCTGAAATATATTCCGCAGGACCTTTGGGGCAAAGCTTTTATTCAGTTTTCCCATAGAATAACGGCCTATACCCTCATCATACTTATCGCCATCTTTTGGTTCTGCTCAAAAAATGTTGCAACAGATAATATCTTTAAAAAAGGATTAAACCTGTTTCCCTTCTTTGTTTTATTACAGGCCACAATTGGCATTTTAACGGTATTAAACTGTATAGGCAAAGTTCCGGTCAGCTGGGGGGTGGTTCATCAGGCCGGGGCTATGTTTTTGATTGCTGAAACAGTTTTTGTTATTTTCCACCTTACAAGTAATACTGAAACTGCCAGTACATGAGCGAAAAGAAAAGTCAATTCCTTACCTACTTTATAATAGCCGTGGCAGCCTGCGGCTATTTTGTTGATATATACGACCTCATCCTCTTTAATGTGGTTAAAAAGGAAAGCCTGGAGGCCATCATGAAAGGCGCAGCCGCTGACGTTATCAAAAGCACCGGTATTTTCCTTTTCAATGTGCAAATGACCGGTATGCTAATCGGCGGCATACTCTGGGGCATCTTGGGGGATAAGCGGGGAAGGATTTCGGTTCTGTTCGGCTCAATCCTTCTGTATTCAGCCGCTAACATCACTAATGCCTTTGTAACCTCCCTGCCGTTATACATGATAGTTCGATTTATTGCGGGCATGGGTTTGGCCGGTGAATTAGGCGCAGGCATTACCCTGGTTTCAGAAAGCATGAGCAAAGAAAACCGCGGCTACGGAACCATGATTATTGTTTCGTTTGGTGCGCTGGGGGCCGTTGCAGCAGCCATAGTTAGTGCACAAGGCCAGGTTATAGGCAATTGGCTGGGCGCTGTATTTAATATCACTTTGGCTAACTGGCAGGTAGCTTACCTGGTGGGCGGATTGCTCGGCTTATTGCTATTGATGCTGCGCGTAGGCACTATGGAGTCAGGCATGTTTAAAAACATTCAAAACGCTGAAGTAAGCAAGGGCAATATTATCATGCTGTTTAACAACAAGGCAAGGTTTCTGAAATACCTGAAGTGCATTTTGGTAGGCCTGCCCATTTGGTATATTGTTGGTTTAATAGTGGCTAACTCCGAACCTATCTGGGGTAAAGAATTAGGCGTACAGGGCAAAGTGGTTAACGGCACTGCCTTCATATATTCCTACCTCGGCCTTTGCGTAGGCGACCTTTTAAGTGGCTTGCTTAGCCAGCTTTGGCAGAGTAGAAGAAAGGTGGTAATGCTTTACCTGGCTGTATGTGCGGTAGTTATTGCTTATTTCTTCTTTCTCTCCAATGGTATTTCGCTTCAGGGCTTTTACTGGCTTATTTTCCTGCTGGGCGCTGCCACCGGTTTCTGGGCACTATTTGTTACCGTGGCCGCCGAACAGTTTGGCACCAATATCCGTTCAACCGTAACCAATACTACCCCCAACTTTGTGCGTGGCTCGGTTCCGCTTATTACCGGGTTGTTTCAATTTTTGGTGTCGCTGGCCATTGGCTCAATACTTAGCGCATTTATAGTTGGCGTTATTTGCCTGGGGCTTTCTTTATGGGCAGTTACTACTATGCACGAGACTTTTGGTAAGGAGTTGGATTATGTGGAGGAGAGTTGATTTGAATAGTATCGTAGCATTACTCGCCTTTATTTTTACTATTTTTGCAATGTGAACTTAAAAGTTGAAAATAAGGAAGCATTATTAAAGCTTATCCACGAACATCGCCAGGAAATAGCGCGTTTTGAGGTGAAGCGGTTGGCGCTGTTTGGGTCTTTTAAACGAAACGAAGCCGGAGAAAATAGTGATGTGGATCTATTTGTTGAGTTTAATCCGGAACAAAAGACTTATAGTAACTTTATAAGATTGGCCTTTTTTCTGCAAGACCTTTTCGGCAGAAAGGTAGAACTGCTAACCCATCAATCACTAAGTCCGTTTATCGGACCTAAAATTCTTCAAGAGTTAGAATATGTATCCCTCGCAGCTTGATTTATTACAACATATCAGGTTGGAAATAGATTTCATTCTACGCAACACAAAAGGCAAAAGCAAAGATGCGGTTTTGAATGACGAAGTTTTAACCAGGGCTATTATAAGAGGATTAGAAATAATTGGTGAGGCAGCAAAACGTCTTCATCCTGATTTTAAGATTCGATACGCTTATATTGAATGGCGGGAAATGGCAGGGACACGCGATATTCTTATCCATGAATACTTTGGCGTCGATTATGATATTGTTTGGAATATCGTGGAAAATATACTCCCCCAGCTACATCCGGCTATTACACAAATAATAGAAATAGAAAAACCTGGAAAGGCTAAGTAACTCTGCTTTCTTACAAAAACGGCGTCTTAACAACCGTAGCTTTAATAGGCGTATTTCTGATATCAACAAATATCTCCGACCCAATACCTGCATGTTCGGTTTTTACATAAGCCATCCCTATTGCCTTACCCAAGGTAGGCGATTGCGTGCCCGAAGTTACTTCGCCAATTTTGTTACCGGCAGCATCTTTTATTTTAAAGTGCTGGCGCGGTATTTTGCCTTTCTCAGTAATCTCGAAACCTACCAGTTTCTTTTTAGGGCCATTGTCTTTAATAGCCTTGTGGTAAGCACTTTGTGTAAAGTTTTTAGTAAACTTGGTTATCCAGCCCAAACCTGCTTCGATAGGCGAGGTTGTATCGTCAATATCATGTCCGTATAGGCAGAAAGCCTTTTCAAGGCGCAGGGTATCGCGGGCGGCTAAACCTACAGGAACAATATCAAACTCCTTACCGGCCTCAAAAACAGCGTCCCACAATTTTTTGGCATCTGCGTTCATTACATACAACTCAAACCCACCGGCACCGGTATAACCGGTATTCGAAATAATTACACCCTCAATACCAGCTACATTACCCATAGTAAAAGCATAATAAGGAATAGCCGATAAATCTACAGAAGTCAATTTTTGAATCGCTTTAATGGCGTTGGGGCCCTGAACCGCCAGCAGGCTCATATCATCGCTCATATTCACCATTTCAACACCAAAAGTGTTATGGCTCTTTATCCAGTTCCAGTCCTTTTCAATATTCGAGGCATTAACTACCAGGTAATACTCATCCTCTTTCCAGCGGTAAACCAGCAGGTCATCTACTATTCCACCGGTGTCATTCGGCAGGCATGAATACTGCACCTTACCATCCGTCAGCTTCGAAGCATCGTTGCTGGTAACTGATTGTATCAGGTCTAAAGCCTTAGGCCCTTTTAACCTGAACTCGCCCATATGGCTTACATCAAATACGCCAACACTATTGCGCACAGCATTGTGCTCCTGGGTAATACCGGTATAAACAATGGGCATATTATACCCGGCAAATTCTGCCATTTTAGCTCCTAACGCAATGTGAACTGGGGTGAGTGCGGTTTCTTTCATGGTGTTGTATCCGGCTTTGGTTTTAAACCGTGGGGCGAATGTAATTGAGAATTGGGAATTATGGTAAACACGTGAATATCAATCATCGGATTATTTCGCCAGTTTTTCAAGCAAATCCATGTCCTCCAATAAAATCCGCTTTAATTTTTCCGAAAGTTCCTTTTTATCCTCAGGCAAAGCCATCATAAGCTTTAAGTAATCCAAAATATTCTTCAAGACATCGTCTGGTATTTCATCCAGCGCCTTGAGTACCTCATATTTCAACTCTTCTCTTGTCATAACTTGTATTAATAAAAATACAAAAATTCAGTTTTTGCCCTCCGCCCTTCAATTTCCCATTCTCCCCTATATTCACCCCATGAAATTTCCACAACCCATTTCAGTTAAAGAGTTGGCTGAGCTAACCAACTCAGAAATTATAGGCAACAACACCCTCCCGGTTACCGGACTTAACGAAATACATAACGTTGAACCCGGCGACATTACCTTTGTAGACCACGAAAAGTATTACGATTTCACCCTTAAAAGCAAAGCTTCATTTATCCTCATCAATAAAAAGCTGGAAGCTCCTGAGGGTAAAACTTTGCTGTATAATACCAACCCCTTTCTGGCCTACAACTTCCTGGCAGAAAAATTTAAACCCACAGTTAAGTCCACAAAAAATGTAGATGAAACTGCGGTTATCGGTGAGGGTAGTTTTATTTACCCCAATGCATTCATTGGCGCCCATGTTAAGCTGGGCAAAAACTGCATTGTATATCCCAATGCCACTATTTACAATTATTGCGAACTGGGCGACAACGTAATTATACATGCTAACACCACCATCGGCTCCGATGCTTTTTATTATAAACGCCAGGCCACCCATTACGACAAAATGCACTCTGCCGGCCGCGTAGTTATTGCCGATGACGTAGAAATAGGTGCCGGTTGCACCATTGACGCCGGTGTAAGCAGCGATACTTACATTGGCAAAGGCACCAAGCTCGATGACCAGGTGCACATTGGCCACGATGTAAAGATTGGCGAGCATTGTATTATAGCAGGACAGGTAGGCATTGCAGGAAACACCAAAATCGGCAACTGGGTTACCCTTTATGGCAAAGTGGCCGTAAACAAAAACATCGAAATTGGTGATAAAACCGTGGTAATGGCCACCACCGCAGTGCCCAAATCATTGGAAGGGGGTAAAACTTACATCGGCTATCCGGCAGTAGAGGCACGCACCTTCGCGAAACAAGTGGCCCTTATAAAGATGCTGCCCGATATCTGGGAGAAAGTAAAAAAATTGTAATCATGTTCTTTTTGCACTTCGCAACCTCCCAACCTCCTAAACGGAGGAGCCGCCTCGCCGCAAAAAGAACTACTGCCCCACTCTTGTGTATTTTGCATTTTTGGGAAGCGGTTCTCCCGCCCCGGGAGTTAGAGGGTTTGCGTAGCCGCCATTTAACGCCATTTTAACTGAATTATCTAATAAAGCCTGTCAGACTGGGCATAGCCCTGCCATTGGCACAATATTCGCCCTCATTTTACGTCTTTAAATCAAAAGTTATTATGACACTCTTAGATGTTGCAGGTTCGGGTTTATTCAGCAATTCAGCACCCCTCTTTCACGCCTTAGGCGAAGTTGCTAAACTTGCTGCCGGAAGTTTTCTTATTCTTTTATTGGCATTTACTTCATTCGTCAGCGCCACTATTTACGCCTTATACCGGGCGTATCAGACCTCATCTGTTTTAGGCGCTGCGCGAACTTTTGTGCAGGCTGTTGCTTATGTTATCGGTATCAGCGTTGCCCTTGCTTTTGTAATGGTATCTGCCATGTTTTTTAGCGTGGCTACAATAAAGCTTTTGTTCATAGCGGTGCTCATTACCTTTGTCGTTGCGTTTGTAGTGCGCGAAACTTTTCTGTTTCTAATACTAAAAAGGTTTGGGAAATACGTGATGTATTTTACAGCTTTACGGTACATTAAAGAAAACGTGTACACCAATGGCCAACAGCAAAACCAGGACCCAAACGGGCAGTAAAAAAGCCCCCGCAAAAAAACAAAAACCGGTTATTGAAAAATACGCCGGACCAACTGATGGCAAAGTCCGCTGCAACTGGTGCCTCAGCGACCCCATCTATGTAAAATATCATGACGAAGAATGGGGCCAGCCTGTGCACGATGATACCGTGCTATTCGAATTTCTGGTGCTCGAAAGTTTCCAGGCAGGGCTTAGCTGGCTGACTATTTTAAAAAAGCGTGAAAACTTCCGCAAAGCCTTTGCCAACTTTGATGTAAAGAAGGTATCTAAATACGACGAGCATAAATACGAAGCCCTGATGCAGGACGCAGGCATCATCCGTAACCAGCTTAAAATACGCGCAGCCATTAATAACGCAGCCCGCTTTCTCGAAATCCAGAAAGAGTTCGGCTCATTCAGCAACTACGTTTGGAGCTTTGCCGAAAAAACAAAATCGGGGGAGCATAAGCCCATTATAAACAGCCGCAATTCCTTACGCGAAGTGCCACCAAAAACTGTCATCAGCGATGCCATGAGCAAGGATATGGGCAAGCGCGGTTTTAAATTCCGGGGCTCAACCATCTGCTATGCATTTATGCAGGCCGTTGGCATAGTTAACGATCACCTGGACGATTGCTGGAAAAAGAAAAACAAGGCACACGCTTAGCTATACAAAGCGCACATTGATTCGGCCGCTGTTCTATTTGTATGACATGAATGTATAGGGTTATAAAACCTCCGTTTTCGTAACCTTTACCCATCCCTTCCGTTTTGTAAAATACGCTGGGCAAGATGTATCACCTCGTCAAAATTCAGTGGCATTTTAAATCATTACTTATGAAAGGTCTTTTTTTTACGCTGATTTTATTTGCAGTAAGCTTTTCGAACCACCTGGCGGCTCAAAGTGCCGGGGAGATTCTTTACACCAATGGCACCTACGATGGCCCATATGTGGATGGAAAAAAAGAGGGCCTGGGAAAAGCCCTTTACAAAGATGGCTCTTCGTACGTTGGCGAGTGGAAAAACGACCGCCGTAACGGAGTGGGCCGTGCAGTATTTAAAGACCGCTCCAGTTATTATGGCGACTGGAAAGATGATAAAAGAGAAGGCGCCGGAACTTACGAATTCCCTAATGGCGATAAATATACAGGCCAGTTTGCTAATAACCAGATTCATGGTTACGGAACCTATAAATATGCCAATGGAAATAAGTACGTGGGCGAAATAAGCCTTGGCAGTATAACAGGTAAAGGCACATTCTATTACACCGGTGGCGATAAATACGAAGGCCCTGTTCAAAACGGTATGAAAAACGGAACCGGTAAATACTTTTTTGCTAACGGAAATGTTTACGAAGGCAATTTTGTGGCCAACCGCAAAGAGGGTTTCGGCAAATTGATTTTCTCTAACGGCGACATCTATGCGGGTAATTTCCAGAATAACCACCGCACCGGCAAAGGCACTTTTACCTGGGCCAACGGCAACGTTTACGAAGGCGATTTTGCCAACGGTTTAATGAACGGCCAGGGTGTATTTACCTGGGCCAACGGCGATAAATTTATTGGTGCATGGGATAATAACATCCGCGATGGCAAAGGCAAATTCATCTCTAAAAACGGCGAAGCCGTAGCTGAGGATTATGACAATGGGGTAAAGCAGTAAATACCGCAATACATTTTTATCGCAAAGGCGCAAAGATTTAAATACAAGAAATAAAAAAGGAAGAACAAAGGGTAACACCATATTCTTCCTTTCTTGCTTTTATTCTTCTTCAGTAGTCCTTTGCTCCCTTTGCGTCTTTGCGATAAAAATGTATTGGATTTCATTTTATCTTAGCCCGGAACAAACGAACTACATCGGGCATGTTACTACCTTATTACCAGGATAAATTGATTGAAGCCGGTTGCGATGAGGCCGGGCGAGGATGCCTGGCCGGACCTGTGTTTGCCGCCGCGGTTATTCTGCCAAAAAATTTCAGCAACAAAACACTGAACGACTCAAAAAAGCTTTCAAAAAAACAACGCGATGAATTAAGGGTAGTGATTGAAAACGAGGCGCTCGATTTTGCGGTAATGAGCGTTGACAATAAAAAGATAGATGAGATAAACATTCTGAACGCCTCTATCCTGGCCATGCACTTATGTTTAGATAAGCTGAAAACCAAATTTGAACTTGTTATTGTTGATGGCAACCGCTTTAAGCCCTACAAAAAGCTACCGCACAAAACCATTGTTGAGGGCGATGCCAAATACATGAACATTGCCGCCGCCTCAGTACTGGCCAAAACCTACCGCGATGAATTTATGCTGCAGGCGCACCAACAATACCCCTTATACCACTGGCTAACCAACAAAGGCTACGGCACTGCCGAACACCGCAAGGCCATTATGCAACACGGACAATGCCCCCTGCACCGCAGAAGTTTTGTGATTAAAGAAATGCAGCCGGAGCTGTTTTAACACAATTAATTGGATGTAATTCTTTCTTATTATAAATTGCATAGCAGAAGACGGGCGGTAGCTAAAGGCGGAGAAAATTTTGCGATAACCTATTTCCAATTCAGAACTGCCTGTCTTCTTTATTTTAACTTTTAACTTCCGCCTTTTTGATGGCTCAGCAACCGTGTTTTAATTTTAGTGTAATCTGCACCGTAAAACAAATCTTTATACCAATTTGATGGAGCCCCAAACACTTCCCCGCAGGGGACTTATATCTTATGGTTTGGGTGCGCTGGGCTGGAGTATCAGCATTAATATCATATCCGTACTGCTCAATTACATTTACCTGCCCCCCAGCAACGCAGGTATGAAAAACCTGATACCGCAAATAGCCTTATTCGGTCTGTTCAATATCATATCCATCATTCTCTTTACCGGCCGCGGTTTCGATGCCGTTGTCGACCCGCTTATTGCTCATTTAAGCGATAGCTGGAAGGGCAAAATTGGGCGCCGGATCCCCTTTATGCGTTTAGCCTTTTTACCGGCATCATTTTTTTGTGCGCTAATCTTTCTGCCCATCCGTCCGCACGAAAGCAACTTCAATATTATCTGGCTGGCTGTTATTCAACTACTCTATTACTTTTTCTTTGGGCTATATGTAATTCCATACAACGCCCTGCTGGCCGAAATGGGCCACGATACCCAGGCAAAAATTGACCTGTCAACAGCTCAATCTATTGGGTTTATGTTTGGCATTATCTTATCGTCATCAAGCCCTGCCATAGTAAGTGCCATCATGCATTTTTCAATTACTAACGATAGGCTTGTAGCTTATCAATACACCATTATCGGGCTTAATATTCTGGCGGCGGCCTGTATGGCCTATCCGGCTTTCTTTTTAGATGAAAAAAAATATTGCAGCACACCTAAAGCAAGCGACTCGTTTTTTAAGTCGCTTAAAACGGCCCTTACCAACCGCAACTTTATGGTGTTCGCGGTGGCAGATGCCAGTTATTTTATGTCTATCGCCATTATATCTGCCGGCCTGATGTATTATATCAAAGCCATGCTTTTTTTAGATGAATGGATAGGCACCCTGTTTGTTTTTATAATGGTGAGTATAACCCTCATTTTTTACGTGGTAGTAAACCGGCTGGGCAGCCGCTTCAGTAAAAAGAAAATGATGGTATGGTCGTTTCTTGCAGTGGCCGTAGTTTTTTCTGAAATCTCTTTTTTGGGAAAATTTCCTTTTTCGCCATACATACAGGTTACATTGCTAATGATATCTTTTGGTATACCCAACGCTTTTTTAGGGATACTACCCACCACCGTAATTGCCGATATAGCCCAGCAAGACCTTAAAGAAACAGGCGAGCATAAAGAAGGTATGTTCTTTGGCATGCGCGCGTTCTTTCAAAAAATAGGACAAACTGCCGGGGTGACCGTTTTTGCCATGCTTACCCTTTATGGCAAAGACCCTCATAACGATTTAGGCCTCCGCCTCAGCGGGGCAGCCGGTGGAATTTTGTGTTTAATTGCTGCGTTTGCGTATAGCAAATACCGGGAGGAACCTGTCTGAAATTAATTTCTCTTTGTCTGAATCAGGATTTACAGGATTAAATACAGACAAATGCATTGCCGCCAAAACTCAGCTATGGCATTGATGGCGGTCATTCTTTACCGGCTACTGTTGCACCAACTTTGTAAAAACAAAAGCTATGAATATCCTCCTCATTTACGGCACCACCGAAGGCCAAACCCGCAAAATTGCAGAGTTTATTAAGCCAGAACTTGAAAAAGCAGGCCATGTAGTAACACTTTGCGATGCAACAAACCAACCGCTGGGGCCCGAAGGTTTTGATGCAGTTTTTATCGCCGGTTCTTTGCACACCGGCAGATATCAAACACCTGTTTATAATTACATACAAAAGCACCAGGCCGTACTAAACCAGCTTCATTCGGCATTTATTTCCGTCAGCCTTACAGCGGCTGATGATGATGTGGAAGAATGGAAGAACCNNCTGCAATGTAGAGTACGTGGCCGGGGCGCTGTTATTTACGGAATATGACTATTTCAAAAAGGTTATGATGCGCACCATCGCTAAAAAGAGAGGTGGTGATGCCTCGCATGATACAGAATATACAGATTGGGATAAGCTCCGCGAATTTCTGAAAAAATTTATGTCAGAATGGACGCCGGCCCCGCAAACCGTCAGGGCCCCGGAAACCGATCAGGAGGCTGTTGCCTGAGCTACAGCTTACATTATTTAGTTGGACAGTTTGCACTACGGTGAATTGCGGAAATCAGCTAAACACCTTCATTAGTCTTATCAATACGCCAAATAATATCTTGCTGTGGTACCGTTTTTAACACCGTAATTAAATGATAGTGGCAATAATCAAGTTTAAAAAAATAACGGCTGGTATTTTCAACTGCGCTACCTGTTATGATACCTAATAGCTGTTCTATTGTTCCGCCATGTGCAACAACTATTGTATCGGTCGTAATATTATCAAGGTTAGCAGATTTCCATTCCGCCAGTCTTAACCTATGTTCGGCGACAGACTCCCCATCTCTAATTTTTATGAGCGGGTTTTTATGCGCCTTCTGCTGGTAAAATTTTGATTCCCGCATTGAAAAGTCAAATGGGAAATTGAAATCACGTTCTCTTAAACTATCGAAATATTTTACAGAAGTATTTAAAGTGCCGGCAATAATATCAGCGGTTTGCTGCGCTCGCTTTATTGGGCTGGCAAAGACCTGAGGAGTGGATTTGAAAAGTGTATTTTTAAAAAATGAGGCCGTTTCGTAAGTTTTACCTATACCCTCTGCGGTAAGCGAGTCGCTTTCATTGGTGACCACGGTTTCCTGATCATCCAGTAGAGCTGAAGAGCATTCGGCATGGCGCAGTAAAACAACTATTGGCATACATCGTTAATTTATATCAATCAAGTACCCTTAAAGAGCTGATGAAAGCTGCTCCCACTTCGTCATTTCAGCATCCAGTTCTTTTTTCAGGTTGTCGTACCCTTTATAAAAATCCGGCTTGGTAGTAAGTTCCTGAAATTGTTTAGGATCCTGTAGTTTTTGATCAAGGTCGGCTATCTGGCCTTCCAGTTCGGCAATGCGCTTTTCGCATTTTTCAAGGTCGGCCTTCAGTTTTTTAATTTCCTTTTCTTTCTCCTTGCTGTCGTTGTTGTTCTTTATTTCCTGCTTGCTGGCTTTAGTGGGCTCCGGTTTCTTTACTTCATCTTTTTTAGCCAGCATACGCATATCTTCCAACTGCTTCTTCTCCAAAAATTCGTTGATATCACCCAGGTGCTCTTTAATACCCTCTTTGGTAAACTCATAGGTTTTATTGGTAAGGGCATGTAAAAAATCCCGGTCGTGCGAAACAATGATGATGGTGCCTTCAAACTGGTTCAAAGCACTCTTCAATATCTCTTTCGACATAATGTCCAGGTGATTCGTAGGCTCATCCAGTACCAGGAAGTTCCGTGGCTCTAATATCATTTTACAAAGCGCTAAACGGCCTTTCTCTCCACCGCTTAATACTTTTACTTTCTTAAATACATCATCGCCTTTAAATAAGAATGCACCCAACATATCGCGCAGTTTGGCACGCATATCACCGGTGGCAACTCTGTCAACCACTTCAAGCACGGTATCATTTACATCCATCGAGTCGGCAGCGTGCTGGGCATAATATCCAACAGTCACATTATGACCCAAAGTAAACTTGCCTTCATGTTCAAGGCCATCAACCAATATACGGGTAAGGGTGGTTTTCCCCATGCCGTTTTTGCCTACAAAAGCAATCTTCTCGCCGCGTTCAATCTGAAAGTTCTGGTCTTTAATAACCACTTTATCGCCAAAACTTTTGCCTATATGCTTAGCCTCAACCACCGTTTTACCCGATGCCTGCGCATGAGGAAACCGCAGGTTCATGGCCGACATGTTTTCTTCCTCCACTTCAATAATATCCATCTTGTCCAGCTTCTTTATGAGCGACTGGGCAAAGGTGGCTTTACTGGCCTTGGCACGGAAACGGTCAATGTTCCTTTCAATCTGGGCTATTTCGCGCTCCTGGTTCTTTTTAGCATTTATCTGCTGCTCGCGGCGCTCTTTACGCAGTTCTACATACTTGGTATATGGGGCATTATAGTCGTCAATATCACCATTCCCTACTTCAACGGTGCGGTTGGTAATGTTATCCAAAAAGCTTCTATCGTGGCTAACCATGATAATAGCGCCGGGGTATTCCTTCAAAAACTTCTCCAGCCACAGCACCGACTCAATATCTAAGTGGTTGGTAGGCTCATCCAGCAATACCAGGTCGGGCTTGGCTAATAGAATTTTAGCCAGTTCAACACGCATCTGCCAGCCCCCGCTCAGGGTGCGCATTTCTTTTTCAAAATCGGAAGGTTCAAACCCAAGGCCCTTTAATACGCGCTCAGTTTGTTCGTCTATGCCATAACCGCCGTGCAATTCAATCTGGTGCTCAACTTCGCCCAGGCGGTTAATCAACTCCATGTAATCATCGCTCTCGTAATCGGTGCGCGTTTCCATTTCGTGCATTATCTTCTCTTTCTCCTCGTTGTATTGGGTAACCAGTTCGAACGCCTTTTTAGTTTCGTTCATTACCGTTAACACAGACTGCGAGTGCAGTTCCTGTGGCAAATAGCCAATAATGGTGCCTTTGGGATACATAATATTGCCCCCGTCAATAGGCTGAAGGCCCTTTAAAACCTTTAAAAGGGTTGACTTACCGGCGCCATTGCGCCCGGTAAGGCCTATTTTATCATTATCGTTGATAAGAAAGGAAATACCCCCAAACATTACCCGGCCACTAAAGTGGAGCTCAATATTAGAAACTGCTATCATTTTTTGAAGGTTAGGGGAGGCCTCATCATTAAAGCCCTCCAAAACGCGGCGCGAAGATAACACCCTAAACGCCCTGTTACAAGCCTTATTTGAAATATTTTGCCTTTGGGGTTTTGATGTTTGCCATTTTGCCTTACATTCGCACTGCAAAAGTTAAAATTTATGTCAAAAGTAATTGCAGGGATTTTTACGCTGGTTGGCGGTCTTAGTGTGCTGTATCTCATCTTCGTATTGCACAATACATCGTATGATTTGAACTACAACGACCCCAAATTGCACATGAGCCTTTACCAAACAGGCTACATGCCCCAGTTTATAGGAAGCCTTTTGATGCTGGCCATCGGCCTTATCTTCTTCTTTGTGGCTAAGGAGCCGAATTTGAAGTAATACGTTCGGGTTTACCTCTTTACATTCTTTGTGAGATTAGTTTGCTGGTCAAATATATTTTTTGATTGACGGCTATGAATAGCAAACGTTATATAATGGATTTCATCTTGAATTCTATACGCTCGCATCAGTATAGATAAAATAAAGCTGTAACTTCGTGAGTAATATTAAAAAGTTAATACTATGGCATTAAAGGAAAAATTGGAAAAGCTAAAACGTTTAGATGAACAGCATAAAGAACCAGATTGGGAGTCCTATAGAGAAGCCTGGAAAAAGGCCATCCAAGAGATTCAGCATACAATTATGGATAAATGGTTTGCTGATTATCAGGAGAAAGGGCTTATGAGTTTTGATATAGTTCCGACTAAAAGATTTGAGCCATATATTGGGGAATATGTGACAAGCATATTAGAAATAACTCTTGCGCAAAACAGGTATTTAGTTCTTGAGCCAGTATCAGGGGTCACGTCTGAATACGATGGCAAACTTGAGTTTTATATGCGGGGCAATGTATTTAAAAAGGTGAGCATTCTAAGAGAAATTATTTCTGAGAATAATTACCACTGGATTATTGCTAAGTCTTATGATATGAAAGACCATTTGGAATTAGATAAAAGTCAGTTAGAAAAATTGATTGATGAATGGCTACAATAAACAACGAGGATTTAAGAAACACATTTAATTACCTCGCAACCCTTGAGATTATTGTAAACAAAGAGGTAAGACAAATAAACGGCAACAAATATTACTTAGACAAAATTGTTCCTGAGGGAATTGCCAAGACATATTCACAAAAAGATAAAACAGCAAAGGAATTCGCAGACAACCTGGTTAGAACTTCCTATGAAAACTCCGTTGTTTCTATTGTGGCTACATTTGAAAGGGTGGTTTTTGCAAAATACAGAACTGCTTACGGAGCCATTAAAAATGTCGTTAGGGACAACGCAACAAAACCCTTGGATTACTTTAAATCAAGGGAAAATTTTGTAAAAGACAACATTGATAGATTGTCTGGAATAATACTTTTAATAGAGGGTTATATCTCCATAGAATTACTAACCAAACTAAAAAACATTAAAGACCATAGGAATTATATAGCTCATGGAAAAAGAGATGTAGCGCCACCAGCCATTGAATTTACGCTTCAAGACATGGCGAAAATACTTGATGAAGTAATCGATGAAATTGAGGGCTAAATAAGGCGTTAAAATGACCGTGAACGACAAAATAGCCATGACAGAAAAAGAATGGGTAGGCACAACCATAGCCAATATTGAAAAACAGCTTCGCAAATCGAATGATAATATTCGTGTCGCGAGTGGACACAGGCTTTCTTATGCTAATGAGGTGCTGGTCTATGGCAAAGACAATAAGCCGGACAAACAAAAATCCTCTGGCTACGAAACAGACATTTTAATTAAAGAACAGTTTGACGAAACAACATGGCAACCAAGAGTTATCATTGAAACCAAGCTGGGTGGGCGTAACAACACATGACGCAATAACATATAGCCAAAAATCGAGTAGGAAGATAGCCATT
>PMXD01000195.1:0-17460 GCA_003165895.1 Bacteroidota bacterium
TTACAACTCATGGAGTTATAAAAAAGAAAAGTAAGGTTGACCGTTTCGAGATTGAAAAAACAAAAAGGATTAGAAATCAATATTTAGGTAAAATATGAAAGTAGTTAACGGTTTAAAAGTCTATAGCCACGAAGAAATTAAAGATGAGTTTGTTGGTAAATCTGGTACGCCTAAAAGGGATAAATACGAGGCCAACCTTCAGATGGAAGTGCTTGGCAACATGATTAAAGAAACAAGAATTAAAAGAGGGTTAACCCAGGCGCAGTTGGGTTATATGGTTGGCGTTCAAAAGGCACAAATCTCTAAGCTTGAGCAAAGTGCTAAAAACGTCACCTTTGCCACTGTTATGAAAATTTTTGATGCGCTCAATGCAAAACTTACGCTAAAACTTGAACTCGGAAAGGATTTGGTAATCGCCATAAAATAACCNNCAGAAGAAAAAGAGAGGAATAGTTTTTCCCGTTTCTTTTACAAATTGAAAATCCCGCTACCGAAAGGAGTGGGATTTTTATTTTGTTGTCAGGTAATATCGGGGTGATTGTTGAACGAAGTTTAATGTGGTGGTAAGGCGTATTCTCTTTCTTTCTATTGCTAAATTCTCAATCATGTCACCCCTTCGGGGTTTATACCATTTTGTTGGTTGTTGCTATAATAATATCACCCCTTCGGGGTTCGAAGCAGTGCGTTAGTATTATTTGCCGGATTTAAATTTAGCAGAACATTTTTCTTTAAAATGAAGAATGTTCATTTATTGTATTTTGTATTAAACCCGAAGGGTTGNNAAACCCCGGAGGGGTGACATGATCGAGCCTCCGCTACCAATATGCATACCTATAATTCTTCCGCGATTTGCAATTATTTTGTAACCTTAGCCTACAAAGTAATTATATGGCAAGCACATTCTCATAAACATACATCCAAGTAGTTTTTGCGGTAAAGGGTAGAGAAAACCTAATAGGCAAAGCCTGGAAAGATGAATTACACAAGTACATGGCTGGCATTATCCAAAAGAAACAACAAAAATCAATCATCGTAAATGGAATGCCTGACCATATTCATGCCTTCATTGGGTTACGGCCATCTATGGCAATTTGTGATTTAGTGCGCGACCTTAAAAACAACTCCAGCAACTTTATTAATGATAGAAAATTGGTAAAGCAGAAATTTTCATGGAAGGAAGGATATGGGGCTTTCTCGTATTCGCATTCTCAATTGGATGATGTTTATCAGTATATTTTAAAGCAGGAGGAACATCATCGAACCAGAACTTTTAAGCAGGAGTATCCTGGTTTTTTGAAGAAATTTCAGGTTGATTATGACGAGAAGTATTTATTTGATTGGATTGAGTAGAAATTGACTTTCACTACTCAAAAAACCTCCACTTAANNGGGTAATGGAAAGCGCTGAAATAGTTTATAAACGCTTTTGCCGGGATCGGGATATTAAGATTCCTTTCCGTTTTCTGCAGCGATTATCTTTTTCAACTCCTTTAATGTAGAAGGGACATGCTGTTTTAAAATTTGCCATACCAGGCTTTGGTCAATATCAAAATAATGGTGCGCCACTTTTATACGGAAAGCGTATAAGTCATCCCATTCCACACCAGGATAACGAAGTTTTATTTCGTTTGGGATAGTGTGTGCCGCTTCCCCTGTAATTTCCAAACATCTTACTGTTGCATCCTGGGTTTTTGAATCTTTGCAAAACGATTCAAAACTCATCCCCTCAATATACTCAATAGCGTGTTGAAGATTCACTGCCATGTCCTCGAGATAGAAAATATAATCGCGGTTCTTTTTAGACATTAAACAAAGGTGGTTTCGTTTAATATGGAATCTTTAATCCTGGGTTTTAACATGGCTTTGGTGGCCAAATCTATTTTTCTTCCCAACTGATTTTCAAGAAAACGTTGTAACCTGAAAAACTCATACCCAACAGGCCGGTTAAATTCTACCAAAATATCAATATCACTGTTTTCGTTCTGCTCGTTACGTGCAAACGAACCAAATATACCAATTCGCTCAACCGAAAAATCCTTCGCTAAATTTGATTTTAAAGCCTTTAATTTCTTTTTTATTTCAAACAGGGTTTGCAATCTGTCTCCTTTAATATTGTAGGTTATTAACGGCTCATTTACCTCATTGTTTGAATGATGTATGCTATCTTTTTCCTCTTCCATAAATTAAAGATAACCCGAAATTAATTTAAATGCAAAAATGAAAGAACCTACTCAAAAAACCTCCACTTAACCCCCGCCTGGAAAGTAATATCGGCTGCCGGGTAATGGAAAGCGCTGAAATACCCCTGTGGCCCAAACTCAGAACTGATGTTGGAAACCTTTAAAAATATCCGCACCGTTTTAATTTTTGCATTTACAAAGAAATCAAGCACCGGGTAGGTGGCCATAGGATAAGCCGTCAGGTAAGGGTATTGTTGCATAGCATTGGCCTCGGGGTAAAAGCCACCCAATAAAGGGTCGTAATAAGGAGCATTGTTTTTGTAGCGTATGCGCAGGTCAAATCCTACATCCAGCCAAAGTAATTGATGAAATAACCTCCGCTCGTAATAAATGCTGTGCTTGGTATAAAGCATAGGGTATGTAGTGCCAATATCACCGTTGTCAGGCGCTACCGTAAACCAGATATCATCATCTAAATGGAAACCGTAAAAAGAGTTCTTATTGCCAAAGTGCGCTACAAACACATTCTCCTCACCATTGGTAACATAAGGATTTGCCAGGCCGGGGAAAACCGGTATGTGGTCAACCACATAATAATTTAAATCGGCGGTTATGCCTAAAAAAGGATTGGTGTATTTTCCGCCTATGGCCAGTGTTTTCTCTTTGGGTAGTTTGTAATGATATGAAAGATTATAACGACCCGAATCGGCAGATATGTAATAGTTTTCGTAAATGTAAGGCGCCTCTTTTAGCTGATATGAGGCATTACCGGTTATAGAGCCAAACTTACCCAGGTCGTAACCAACAACGCCATCTACCAGCAAATCGTTTTGGTTATAGCCGTACAGGTAGTACTTGGCCGAGGCATTATAAATTATTTTTTGTTTGCTGGAGTAGTTGTTGCGAAACGTGCCGCTTACATACCAGTCGCCGAAATTGTTATTCAGGCCATTCTGCGTTAACAGGTAATAGTCGAACCCGCTTTCGGCAAAGGCAATAAAATCTTTCTCTTCAAAGGTGGAGTCTGTAAGTAGTTTGCGCGGCCGGTATTCCAGTTTAAGGGCGTTGCCAACTTTGGTATAATTCAGGTTATTATACACTGAATCGGGCGCATAAAACCGGTGGTAATAATTAGTATCAGGATCGTAATCGCGATAGCTGTATGTGCTGCGCTCCACATCAAACTGGTAACCTATGTTGAAAACGGGCAAAATAATTTGCGCGCGGGCAGAGTCCGGATGTTTTCGCTCAAACATTTTAGGGCCAATACTGTAAGTGGCCGTCAGGTAAGCATCTATCTGAATATATTTATTCAGCGCTGAATCGCGAACGGGTACCAACGTTTTTTTAAAGTAGGTAGAGTCAAACGGGTCGGCCATTACGCCGCCGCTTTCCTCATTTTTTACGGAGTTAAATACAATATCGGCCTCAACATTCCAATGCTTGTTTTTCGAAATATAGGTGGCGTACAAGTTAAAGCCGTTAACGTTTGTCAGCTGGCTGCCATAGGTGCCCGGCGAGAATATCCTGGTAAAATCAACGCCGTAGTAAATCATTTTTTTATACTGGTTGGCAAATTTGGCGGTTATCATATCCTCTTTATTCAACCCGAACATAAGCCCCACCTCAACGTATGGCCTTATCAGGGTATAATGTTTTATAGAGTCCTTCTCGTACTTATAAATATCGTATTGATTATACCCGGTATTAAACCCCATGTGTTTATCAAGGCTAAAAACGGTTGGGTAAGCAGCGCTGCCGGTGTTACCCATATTGATGTAATCAATGCCTGGGCGCTGTACCAGATTGTATTCTTCCAAATGAAAAATAGTAGAGTCAATAACAAAATGGTTATCCGGCTCGCCCGGCAAGTGCCAGGTATCGTTTTTGGTGGAAGGTTTTTTAGGTTTAATGGTTTTGACGGAATCAACAGCCACATGGGTAGAATCTGATACGGCACCAAAAGATAGTTGAGAAACAAAGAGAAGAAAAACAGCCCCCACCAAACCTCCCCCGAAGGGGGAGGCTTTAACTGCGCGTTTAACACAATCATATAATCTTAAAAGTGATGTGCTGCGCATGTTAAAGCGTTAACTTATTTATCAAACTCAATAGCACCTCATTAACCTGAACACCTGAACACACTTACCGCTCATATCTATATCTGCTGAAGCAATTCAACAATAATTTTCCTCATTTTTGGTTCGGCCTCCGCGGCTTTTTTCAAAACAAATTCGTGCGTTACTTTATCTGCTTTCTCGAACGGGTAACCCATATCGCTGATTACCGAAATAGCAAATACCTCCATGCCCATGTGCCTTGCTACCACTACCTCAGGTGTTGTTGACATGCCTACTGCATCGGCGCCAAGTATGTGTAGCATCTTATACTCGGCGGGGGTTTCAAACGTAGGGCCCTGCAGGCCTGCATAAACGCCGGTGTGGCAGGTAATATTATTTTCAAGTGCAATAGCCTCTGCTTTTCGGATCATATGCGGATTATAAGCATTGTTCATATTCGGAAAGCGAGGGCCCAGTTCATTATAGTTTTTACCACGTAACGGATGCTCAGGCTGCAGATAGATGTGGTCAGTAATTATCATCAGGTCACCTACTTCAAAATCGGCATTCATACCGCCGGAGGCATTGCTTATCAGCAGGGTCTCCATACCTAAAAATTTCATTACCCTAATAGGGAATGTAACTTCGGTCATAGAGTAGCCTTCGTAATAATGGAACCTTCCGTTAAGTGCTACCACATTTTTGCGGCCCAACTCTCCAAATATCAGGCTGCCTTTGTGGCCAGGCACCGTTGATACGGGAAAATTCGGTATTTCGCCATAAGGTAGTTCTAAATCTATCTTAATCTCCTTTGTCAGATTTCCCAGTCCCGACCCCAGTATGATGCCATGCTTATACTCCTTGCTTATCTTCTTTTTAAGAAAATCGCTTGTCTCTTTTATCTTTTCCAACAAATTTTCCATGCCGTTATTAAACCCCGGTTTTTTGTTTTGTTACTTCAACGTATTGCAGAATATCTGCATTAAATCTTTCGGCGCCACCCAATAAAAACTGAACCACAATCGGCTGGACAAATATTTCGATTTTATTCTGCAAAAACCAATCGCGGAATTCTTCAAGCCTTGCGGCATCCTTTTCGGTTGTTACTATAATTTTCTTTACATCGCCCAGGTTATTGAAGGTTTCACGTATTGCCTCCAAATCATAGCGGTCGAAACGGTAATGGTCGCGATAGTCGCGAACATAAACATTCCCTGCCCTTTGGCTTAAATAGTTTTTCAATTCGTCAAAGCGGGCAATGCCGCATACCAGCAAAACGTTGGTGTCCTTTTCAAGATTCCATTTCCGGCCAAAATCATTAAACGAATACAAAGGGCCATATTGTATGGTAGAGAAATAAATCTTCTGGTAGCTATATGGAGCAATCTCCTTTATGATTTTTTCACTTTCGGCTGGCGTTAAATTCCAGGGGCACTTGGAAACAATAATAATATCTGCCCGGTGATAATTGCTTCCGTGCTCCCGCAGCCAGCCAACAGGTATTAAGTTATCGCGGGTAAACAGGTTGGCATATTCAGTTACTAAAATAGATAAGCCCGCTTTTATACTCCGGTGCTGAAACGCATCATCCAGCAAAATGACATCAATTTCGGGGTGTTCACCTAATAACTTTGGCACCCCTAAAACGCGGTCTTCACAAACAGATACAATGGTTTCAGGAAATTTAGCCTTAAACTGACGGGGTTCATCGCCTATTTGTAAGGCAGTAGCGTTTGTATCGCCAATAACAAAACCATGGCTCCGCCGGCCATAACCACGGCTCAGCGTCGCCACTTTGTAAACATACTGAAGCAGAAATATCAGGTATTCGATATGTGGGGTTTTACCAGTTCCCCCTGCAGATAAATTACCCACTAATACTACCGGGAAATCAAATTTTAACGACTTGAATACCTTCTTATCGTACAAATAATTCCTGAAGGCTGTTATTAAGCCGTAGATGAGTGCAAAAGGGTAAAGAAGTATTTTTGAAAGGGTATTGATAGGATAGCGTGTTTAAAATCTAAAAAAATCTTGCCACAAAGGCACTAAGAACACTAAGAAATGCAAANNAAAACTTTGTGCCTTAGTGTCTTTGTGGCAAACATAAAACGTGAATCTGATACAAATTTTATGTTTTAACCAGCTTTTCAAATTACTTTGTATTCAATCAGCTCAAAAATATGAAGATAAAAGACATCACCGGTTTTCTTGAAAGTATTGCGCCGCTGGAATACCAGGAAAGCTACGATAACTGTGGTTTGATAGTAGGGGATAAGAACAGCCCTGTTAATAAAGCGCTGGTAACCCTGGATGTAACGGAAGCCGTTATTGATGAGGCTATTGCTGAAAAATGCCAGTTGGTTATTGCCCACCACCCCATAGTGTTTGCCGGGCTTAAAAAGCTGAATGGCAAAAATTATGTTGAGCGCACGGTAATAAAAGCCATTAAAAACAATATTGCCATATACGCCATACATACCAATCTCGACAATGTTATGGCGGGCGTAAATNNAATGCTAAAATATGCGAGCGCCTTGGCCTGGTGGATTGCGAAATACTTTTGCCTAAAAAGCAGCTCCTTAAAAAGCTTTACACCTTTATTCCGCTTGACCACTATGCTAATGTGGCACAAGCCGTTTTTGAAGCCGGGGCCGGGTATATCGGTAATTATAGCGAAGCAAGCTTTAGCGCCCCGGGTATGGGCACTTTTAAAGGAAATGAGGCATCTAATCCTGTAGTTGGTAAGAAAGGGGTAATGGAAACGGTAGAAGAGGTAAAGTTTGAAACGATTTTTCCGGCTGTTATTGAACGTAAGGTGGTTGAAGCCCTGATAAAAGCCCATCCGTACGAGGAAGTGGCTTATGATATTGTTACCCTGGAAAATTATTATAGCAAGATTGGCAGCGGTATGGTGGGCAACCTTAAAAAGCCTGTGGATGAGCTGGCTTTTTTAAAAACAACTAAAAAGCAGTTGCAAACGGACTGCATCCGATATACGCCTTTGCGCCAAAAAGAGGTAAAAAGAGTGGCCGTTTGCGGTGGTTCGGGCAGGTTTTTGTTAAATAATGCAATTGCTGCCGGGGCTGATGTGTTTGTTACCGCCGACTTTAAATACCACGACTTTTTTGATGCCGAGGGCAAAATAGTGGTTGCCGACGTGGGACACTTTGAAAGTGAGCAGTTTACGAAACATCTGCTGATTGAAATAATTTCGGAAAAATTCCCTACATTTGCAGCCCTAATGTCAAAAATCAATACAAACCCTATTAATTATCTATAACAATGGCAGCAACCAAAGAACTTTCTATTGACGAAAAATTGCAGCAACTATGGGAACTGCAACAAATTGATTCAAAGATTGATAAAATACAGATCCTTAAAGGCGAATTGCCTATTGAAGTGAAAGAACTTGAGGACGAAATTGAAGGTCTTCACACCCGTCTGAAAAACTCTCAGGACGAAGCCGGTGAAATGGAAGAGGAAATCAAGAACCGCAAAAACGCGAAAGCGCTTGCTAAAGAACTGATTACCCGTTACGAAAAACAGCAGGATAACGTTAAGAACAATCGTGAATACGATGCTCTTTCGAAAGAAATTGAATTACAGAAACTGGAAATTCAGTTATGTGATAAAAAGATTGCTGATTCTACCGCCAAGATTGAATCAAAGCAGGTAGTGTTGGATGAAACTGAAAAGACTATTAAAGAGCGCGAGAAGAACCTGAAGAACAAGAAGAAAGAACTGGAGAAGATTATTGAAGAAACCGAAAAGGAAGAAAAAGAACTTCAGAAAGATTCGGATAAGCAATCAAAGAAAGTTGAAGAGCGTTTATTGAAAGCTTATACCCGTATCCGTGGCGCTTATAAAAACGGCCTGGCTGTTGTTGCTGTATTACGCGATGCCTGCGGCGGTTGTTATGCAAAAATACCACCGCAACGCCAACTGGAAATCCGCCAGAGAAAAAGAATTATTACCTGCGAACACTGTGGTAGAATTTTAGTTGCCTGGGATGAACCTGAAACTGAAGAATAGTATTTATAAAAACCCTCTCCATCCGAGAGGGTTTTTAATTTGTGGCAGGTGAGGAGCTTTATTTATTTGCATTACCGGTTATGCCGTACCAGCTTAAAAATTTTTGTATCCCCTCTTTAAAAGGCGTGGAGGGCTGATATTTGAGTAACCGCTTAGCCTTTTCAATATCGGCAAAGGTGCGGTTTACATCTCCTTCCTGCATTGGTTTATATTGAATGTTGGGTTTGCTTCCCATTAATTCGTATAAGATATTTACCATTTCGGTAAGGGATATAGGGCTGCTGTTACCCAGGTTTATTATTTCAAAAACATTTTCGTGTTCGTTCAAATACGTTATGGCATTGAATATGCCCTGCACTATATCTCCCACATAAGTATAATCCCTGCTTGAACTGCCATCGCCGTATAGTGTTACCGGTTTATTTTCGCTGATAGATTCAATAAATTTTCTGATGGCCAGATCGGGCCTTTGGCGGGGGCCGAAAACGGTAAAGAACCTGAGGTTAATAATATTTATACCGTACAAATGATGATAAACATGGTTAATCAACTCGGCCGACCTTTTTGCAGCGGCATAAGGAGATATCTGCTGCTCTACATTATCTGACTCAGAGAAAGGCACTTTAACGTTGTTGCCATAGATGCTGCTGGACGATGCAAATACCATTTTCTTAATTCTGCTTTTTTGCATCCAGCCCAGTATGTTTTGCGTGCCTGTTACGTTTGCTTTAAAATAACCAAGCGGGTCGGCAATAGAAGAGCGGACACCGGTTTTAGCCGCCAGGTGAACCACCGTATCAATATCGTTGGGCAGGGCATTAAGGATTGCGTAATCGTTTATATCGCCTTCAATAAACGTAAAATTTGGATGGTTAAGCTGGGTTTTAAGGTTCTCCTCTTTAAGTGCCCTGGAATAGTAAGCGTCAAAGTTATCGATACCAATAACCTGGTAACCCTTGTTCAGCAACATCTCGGAAGTATGGCTACCAATAAAACCTGCACAGCCTGTTAAAAAAACTTTGGGCATCTGATATATCAATAAAACTGAAAATACAATTGCATGAACGGTGGTAAAAGTATAAAAAAAGAAATGCGCTGTTAAGAAAAGGAGGAGTAAACCAAGGTTGTGCACTGTTCATTCAAATACAGGCCTCTCCCGTCCGGCACTTCGTGCGGGCACCCGCTCCACTCTAAGAATAGAGCGGGTAATATAACCCACATAGAAGCCTCTCTATCGCTTGCGATGGAGGGTCGACAAGCGAAGTCCCGATAGCTATCGCATGTGCGTCAAGCTAATTACAGCAAACAATGCCTGTAACCCTTGTTATTGTTACGTTTCAGGTTCATGTTATAATCTGCCGGAAATACTTATAGTGCCAAGGCGGCTCCTAACGGAGCGCGACATTATTTGGTACTTTCGCTACAAACAGCCGGTTGCTCTGCAACGGAGTTCCTCCAAAACGCTCCAGAGGAGCCGACTGTTTGTAGTAAGGCCATACAATATGGTTGCGCTCCGTTAGGAGCCGCCTTAGGAACAGGATAGAAAAAAGAGGAAATGTATTCTCCTGAAACCCTTGTCAATAAAGGGCTTCAACTTGTTTGACCGATTCTTAGGTTGACGCATATGCGATAGCTATCGGGAGCGAGAGGCCTGTATTTGACCGCCGGAAATTGAATTGCGGCGGCCGGTTTTTAATTTCACGCTGCACCGTTTATCTTTCACCCCGTGTTAAAGCAATCAGCCGTTTTTTTAGTCATCCTTGTTACCGGTTTTTCCGGCAAAGCCCAAAACTTTGATTTTAATGCTAATTGCCGTAACGCTTATAACAACCTGATAGCTTTAAAGCTTAACCAGGGCAGCGCTTTATTAAAAGATGAGGAGAAGAAAAACCCGGATAACCTGATTGCCGTGTACCTGGATAACTACTTCGATTTTTTAACCGTTTACACCAGCGATGAACGCAACGTTTACGACCGGTTAAAAAAGAATGAAGACCTGAGGCTTGTTTTACTGAATGAAGGCGACCCAAAAACGCCTTATTATTTGTTTACCATGGCAGAAGTTAACCTGCAATGGGCTGCGCTTGATATTAAGTTTGGGGAATATTTAAATGCGGTGTTTGAAATACGCCGGGCATTTAAAATGCTTGGCCAGAACCAGAAAAAATTTCCTGATTTTAAGCCCTCGCAGAAGTCGCTGGGGGTGCTTTATGCGTTGCTGGGCAGTGTGCCTGATAAATACAAATGGGGTGTAACCCTTTTAGGTATGGAAGGCAACGTTGAGCTGGGTATGGGTTATCTGAAACAGTTAATTGATTACGGCAATAAGAATGATTATATCTACCGGGATGAGACCATTACCTATTACGCCTTTCTGCTGCTGAATTTGCAGAACAAAAGCGAAGAGGCCTGGCAGGTGTTGCAAAGCAATGGTTACCCCAAAAGCGATAACCTGATGAGCACTTATACCTGTGCGCATATCGGAGTGTATGGCAAGCATAATACCGAAGCTTTAAAACTGCTTGACCAGCGCCCACCGGTAGATTCGTTTGCTAAATTTCCTTTTTTAGATTACCTGGCGGGCCTTGCAAAACTGAGCGAACTGCAACCTGATGCTGATGCTTGTTTTAAAAAATTTATAGCTGCATATAAAGGCGAGAACCACATTAAGTCGTCTTTTCAAAAAATAGCCTGGTGCTATTTATTAAAAGGAGATACGGCCAACTATCTGAACTTTATTGAAAAAGCAGGCCATAAAGGAGGTTCTGTGCTGGATGCGGATAAGCAGGCTAAAAAGGAAGCGGACGACCGGCGGATACCCAATCCGAAATTACTGCGGGCGCGTTTGTTGTTTGACGGGGGTGAATATGCAAAGGCAACAGCAGAAATGAATTTGCTGAACGAAAATGCCTTTATTACAACCGATGATAAAACTGAATACCTATACCGCTTAGGAAGGATATTTGATGAAACCGGCAAAACCGATTCGGCCCTGGTATATTATGGCCGGGCAATTGAAAAAGGGAAGGACATACCCCGCTATTTTGCGGCTAACTCTGCCATCGAATCGGCAAAAATTTATGAGGCGAAGGGCGATAAGGAAAAAGCAAAATATTACTACAATCTTTGCCTTTCATTCCCAAATCATGAATACAAGAATGGATTAGACCAGAAAGCGAAGGCGGGATTGAACAGGTTGGAGTGAGGGGGTGGTGTTCAGGTGTGCAGGTGTTGAAATGTGAACGTGTTCAGGTGCGCATGTGTTCAGGTGTTCAAGTGGTGTTGTCTTTCATTAAAATGTATGCCATTCTAGGAATAGTATTTAAGTTCGTACCAAAATGCCGCTATTGAACATCACTACCTGAACACTTGCGCACTTGAACACTTGCGCACTTGAACACATGAACACATGAACACATGACAATAGAATCCAACATCTCCCTTAAACCCTACAACACCTTCGGCATTGATGCCCGGGCAAAGTATTTTACTGAAATAACATCGGCAGATGATTTCAGGGAGATATTGGGAGATAAAAATCTATCGGGCGAAAAGAAATTAATACTAGGTGGAGGCAGTAATATGCTGCTTACAAAAAATTACGACGGGCTGGTAATAAGGAATTGTATACCCGGTATTGAAATTACCTCTGAAGCCGAACACCATGTTATTGTAAAAGCAAATGCCGGAGTGGTTTGGCACCAATTGGTATTATGGGCCATTGAAAGAAATTATGGGGGTATTGAAAACCTGTCGCTTATACCGGGTTTTTGCGGGGCGGCCCCTATGCAAAATATAGGTGCTTATGGCGTTGAAATAAAAGATGTTTTTTATGAGCTGGAAGCGGTGGATATACATACCGGCGACCTGGTAAAATTCGGTTTGGCAGATTGTGAATTCGGTTACAGGGAAAGTGTTTTTAAAGGAAAATACAAAGGGCAATTTCTGATTACCTCGTTAAGCCTGCGCTTTGTAAAACTAAATTCGCCGCATGCGTTTGTACAGTATCGTTTTAAAACTGATTACGGCGATATAAAAGAAACCCTGGGCCAGATGCAGGCTTTCGACCTTTCTATTAAAGTTGTAAGTGATGCGGTTATTAAAATCCGCTCCTTAAAATTGCCCGACCCTGATAAGATTGGCAATGCCGGAAGTTTTTTTAAAAACCCGGTGATTAGCAAAGAACAGTTTGAAACACTGGTGGCCAAATATCCGGTAATGCCCGGTTATCTTCAAAAAGACGGCAGTGTAAAAGTGCCTGCGGGCTGGTTAATTGAGCAATGCGGCTGGAAGGGCAAAGTAGTGGGCAACACCGGCTCGCACGCTACCCAGGCGCTGGTATTGGTTAATTACGGCCATGCAACGGGTAACGAAATATGGCAACTGGCGCTGGATATTCAGCAATCGGTAAAGGAGAAATTCGGTATTGAAATTTTGCCGGAAGTAAATGTGGTATAACTGAAATATTTAGTAAAAGACAACTTTCATAGTAGGGGCACTTCCCCGCTCTTTTCAACTAATCGTTAATCTGAATCCCGATATACAATCCAACGAGCGAGATTTGTATTTAAATATAAACAGATGTCATTGCGAAGACTTTTCCAATAAAAAAATAAAAGAGAAAAGGCTGTGGCAATCTTCCGCTGTGTCTTTATGGTACATTTCCCGTTTAAAGACACAACGGAAGATTGCCACGGCTAATGGTATTTTTAATTTTTCACGGGAATTAGACTCGCAATGACATTTTTTTACGTTAATACCGTGGATCATTATCAACCGGCGGCGGCGTGTAACGCGGCTGGCTTCTTTGCTGGTTACTACTGCTTTTCTTTTTATCGCCTGCTTCAAACTTCCATCCAACGGTCAGCAAAACAGTAGAGCTGTTATAAACGCTGTTAACCGGGAAGTTATAGTTTGAAAGTTGTATGCTGGCATCTTTCGACCATCCATATATATAGGCAAGGTCAACATAAAAATGGGTCAGTCTTATTCCGGCACCCAGGGTAAAGGCATTTCTTACGTCATTGTATCCGGTGGTTACTTCCTGCCCGCTCTTGTATGGTGTGGTAGAGAAGTAATATCCCGCCCTTAGCCTTACAATTTTAATAGCAGCTTCAAGCCCGGCGTGAACCGTATGATTGAATCCATAGGTAGATTTTATTTCGCTGTTAATACTTGCTCCCTCGCCGGTTGAATCATCAGGCACATGCACCCTTGATGCGCCTAAATTCTGAATGTCATAATCTACTGAAAGAAACCCGTACTGCTTGTAATAAAAGCTTGCACTGAAGGTGCCCTTCATGGGCGTTCTCATGCCGTATTTAAAAGGGGTAGCAGATATGGGCTGGCCGTTATTAACGGTGGTCTGGTAGATTCCTGAATCTTCGGTAAAGTTAATATTGTAGTTTTCCGTCATTGCATACCAGGTTGGTAAATGATATGCTGCGCCTATGCGCATAAATGGAAATGGCCGGTAGATAAGGCCTAAAATGCCGTTAAAGCCAAAACCGGTTTCGGTAGTATTGGTGGTAAGTTCGTACTGCTGTATCGTTGAAGGATTGCTGCCGTAAGGGGTTTCAACAAAGTCGTTATAAATATTGTAATTGATAATAGGCACCGCCAGGTTAATACCAAAGTATAGCTTATCCTGCAGGTTGCCCCCTAAACCAAAATCAATGCGGTTAATGGCCCCGCTGGTTTCAAGCTGGCCGGCTTGCGTAACCGGTGCTTTCATGTTGCTGTAATAAGTACCTGTTTTGGCATTATACCCTACCAGGTTAAACAGCCCCGCCATGGCAATTTCCGGCGGGTCGTTTGAAAAATTTATAGGATTTGTGTTGGCTGGTACATTATACATGTTGGCCAGGCCTGCGTATCCATCTATCAGGCTGTTAGTGGTGTTAGTGGCATTGTAATATTGCCTGCGGTCGAAAGAATTGGTTTGCTGAAAATTAAGGGCCACACTAATGGATTTTAGCGGGCGTTCTGAAAACCCCATTTGGTTTCCATTGCTTTCGGAGGCATTTTTATAAACCTTGGTAAACACAAACCCGCCCTGGGCTATGGCAAACGAAACCTTATGCGAAAAGGTGTTACTGCCATCGTACACTGCCTGGTTATTTCCTATTTGCAACAAAGGGGTTAAAGAGAAATCGGTTGAGCGGTAAACGCCCAATCCAGCGGGATTAATATCTATGCAACCCATATCTGCACCTACTGAGCCAAACGCCCCACCCGAACCAACGGACCGGGCAGTGCCCGACAAACCTGTTCGGGACCATAAGGCCGACATATCTGAATTATCCTGCGAAAAAGTAATCTGCCCCAGTAACAAAAATATAGCTATAAATCCTGCTCTCATTGTTTAGTATTACATTGCGTTTAACCATTCAAACGCAAAGAATAATCAAAATTATATCAATCAACCTTATCCTGAAAAAAAACGGAACCTTTTCGGGATTCCGTTTTACAATATCTTAACTGGCCTTATTATCTGTGTCCTCCACCTCCACCGCCGCCTGAATGTCCTCCTCCGCCTCCTCCTCCTGAACTATGTCCTCCACCGCCGCCCGAACTACGTCCACCACCGCCGCCGCTATATCCGCCATGGGATCCGCCACCGCCACTATATCCACCACGGGATCCGCCGCTATATCCGCCATGGTATCCACCACCGGCAGATCCGCTGGAACTGCGTGAAGAAGACGAGCCTCTGTATTGACCAGCTGAACTACCTTGCCTTGAAGAAGAAGCATTATTGCCCCTGCTTTGTGCCTGTGAGTTGCCTCTTTGCTGAGCCGAAGAAGATTGACTTCTTTGAGCCTGGCGGTCGGCACCCCTTGCAGAACTGCTTCCGTTAGTGGCAGACGATGCTGATTTACTATTGTTCCAGCCACTGGGTGATACAGATTTCCAACCGCCGCTTTCAGAAGACCTTCCTGCTGCCTGTGCTGATCTTCCGCCATTTGAATTAGATTGTACTCCCGCGGTCCTTCCTGATAGCTGGTTGCCTGTGTTGCTATGTGCAACCCCGCCTGAATTACCAGATGACGAATGACCTGTGGCACCAAAAGCAACCCCGCCGTTACCAGAGCCAAATCCTCTTCCGCCGCCGTATCCACCATAACCACCGTATCCGCCCCTGCCGGATCCGTATCCGCCTCTGCCAAAGCCGTAACCGCCGTATCCATGGCCCCAGCCACCGCCCCAACCTCTTCCATAACCATAGCCATAAAGGCCTCCCCAACCGCCATAACCCCAACCTAAACCGTAGCCCCATCCTAAACCCCAGCCCAAACCATAGCCACAACCAAAACCTCCATAGCCACAACCATAACCTCCATAGCCGTAACCAAAATCTCCATCATAACCGTAGTCATCATATCCGGGGCTGTTGTATCCGCCGTAATAACTCTCTAACTGACCCGAATAGTCGTTATCGTTGTAGTAGTTATTATTGGTTACTGTGTTTCCGCTGCTATCAATATAGCTTTTGCTGGTTTGCAATTTATAATTGGGTTGATTGCCATCCTGGTTAGAATAATTCTGGCCGCCGTTGTTTTGCTGCGAACCATTATCGCCTTTAAAATATACATCATCGGCTTGTGCAAAAACATTCAATCCCAAAAAAATGTTGAGCAACATTAAAGCTGAAATGATGATTGTTTTACGTTTCATAAGTTCCCTGTTTTATATAGTTATGACAAAGTTAGTTGAAAAGAGTTTAAGCCTCCTCAATGATTTTGATAATTTTGACGGATTATTAACATAAAACATCATTATTAACAAAATTCACCGGTATTAGGAACTAAACCCTTACCAAATTTACGATGGCCAAAGAAATTACGTCGAAACTTAACGATTATTCACAGTGGTATAACGACCTTGTTATTAAAGGTGGCTTAGCAGACCACAGCAGTGTGCGCGGATGTATGGTTATTAAGCCTTACGGTTATGCCATATGGGAAAACATGCGCGATGCGCTTGACAAAATGTTTAAAGAAACCGGACACGTTAACGCTTACTTTCCGCTGTTAATACCTAAAAGTTTTTTAAGCAAAGAAGCCTCGCACATTGAGGGTTTTGCCAAAGAATGTGCCGTAGTAACGCACTATCGGTTAATTAACGACCCTAACGGCAAAGGCGTAATTGTTGACCCCGAAGCAAAACTGGAAGAAGAGCTGATTATCCGGCCAACATCAGAAACTATTATATGGAATACTTATAAGAACTGGGTACAATCATATCGCGACCTTCCGTTGCTGATTAACCAATGGGCTAACGTAGTACGCTGGGAAATGCGTACCCGTTTATTTTTGCGTACCGCCGAGTTTTTGTGGCAGGAAGGCCACACCGCACATGCTACGGCTAAAGAAGCAATAGAAGAAACGGAAAGGATGCTGGATGTTTACGCCACTTTTGCCGAGGAGTATATGGCGCTACCGGTTATAAAGGGCAAAAAAACACCGAACGAAAGGTTTGCCGGTGCACTGGATACCTATTGCATTGAGGCTATGATGGGCGATGGACAGGCATTACAGGCAGGTACCTCACACTTTTTAGGGCAGAATTTTGCCAAAGCTTTTGAGGTANNAAGCTGGAGCACGTTTGGGCAACCAGCTGGGGTGTTTCAACCCGTTTGATTGGTGCATTAATTATGGCGCATAGCGATGATGATGGATTGATAATGCCGCCAAAACTTGCACCGCTGCAGGTTGTGATAGTACCTATTTTTAAAACGGAAGAGGAAATGAATAAGCTGCACGAAAAATGTGCACCGGTGATGAAAGAATTAAAAGCCAAAGGCATTTCGGTAAAATTTGATACGGACGATACCAAGCGCCCCGGCTTTAAATTTGCCGAATACGAATTAAAGGGCATACCGGTGAGGTTAGCCATGGGCATGCGCGATTATGAAGCAGGAACCGTTGAAGTTGCCCGCCGCGATACCAAAGAAAAATCAAGCCGGCAGTTTGAAGGTATAGCTGCCTATATTGAAAAGTTATTAGCTGATATACAGCAAAACATTTACAACAGGGCGCTAGCTTTCCGCAATGCGAACATTCGTGAAGTAAACAACTGGGATGAGTTTTTAAAGGTAATTGAACAACCGGGCTTTATATCGGCCCATTGGGACGGCACGGCTGAAACAGAGGATAAAATTAAAGAACTGACGAAAGCTACTAT
>PMXD01000195.1:17480-74016 GCA_003165895.1 Bacteroidota bacterium
ATCATAACAAATCAGCGTCCCCTAAAAAAATAATACTATGAAAAACAAATTTTTAAATCTCTTCCGTAACTGGAACCCTGAAACCGAAATGGCCGTTAAGGTTAAGTTTATAAAAAAAGGGACTGATACCCCGGTAACCGGTGAACAATATACCGCAAGGCTGTACGACAAAGAGCTTTTTCAGGATGATGAATACCTGGGCCATGCACCGCTAAACGAAAAAGGGGAAGCGCTTATCCATTTCTCACCGGCTGATATCAGAAACTACCACTTTGGTTTTGAAGAACTACCCGATCTTTACGTGCTGCTTTTTGACGGCGACGTAGTTCATTTTCAAAGCCACGTTTGGAAAAACGTTGACTTTGAGAAGCTTGCTTTGCTGGATGTGAATGAAGGCGAAGTGTTGAACTTTGGGACTTTTGAAGTGGAGTAAATGCAATGTTTCGCACGGAGACACGGAGGGAAATGCAGAGGAATGCGAATAGCTTTAAATTAAATACAGAAGACCTTCCCCGAAACACCTTCCCCGCAGAGTCTCCCTTTCGGCTTTGCGAATGGGGCCTCTGCGTTAATGCGGGCCAACCTCATGCAGAGTTGCAAGCCAGAATGGTGACTCTTAGGCGAAAGAATTGTTCAATATTCTGAAAGAAACTCATCGAGAATACCCTCACTGGCTAATACCAGAATCGCTTTCCCCAATTTTACGTTTCCCTTACAAGTCACCAGTGCAGATAAGGAAGTTGTATAAGTATATCCATCTAGCTCATCATATAAACGGCTAATGACATAATCATATAAATCTTTTAATCCTTGTTGGTAATAACTTAGGAACTCAATCGGTAAGGAAGGATTCTTTCCGAGGTGCCTTTGTTGTTCAATAACCGCGCAAAGACCTAAAACATTCCAATCAAATATTTTCTTTTCCCGTGCGATTCTGACTATTTGAGGCAAGGCCAAATATGAGGCAATTCCAACATCACCCTGATGATGAAGTTCATTCCATAACTCATCCAGAATTATTTTGATCTCGTCAGAACCTACTGCTTTTTCGAGTTGCTTTAACGGAATTGAAGCATCATAAACCGTCTTATAACCTGCTTTAAGGTCTTTCCATATGGAATTATCTAAGGTCATATCGGAAATTATAAAATTAGCCTAATTCCTCTCCAACACCACAAACTCAAAATGATAAGGATGTTTCTCGTCTGCCCAATGGCTTTCGGTGCTAACAACTTTCCAGTGATTATCTGAAATGTTGGGTGCAAACGCATCTGCATCAATAAATGTGGCGTGTACTTTTGTAAGATATACTTTATCGGTTTTAGGGAAAACCTGCTTGTATATTTCGCCGCCACCTATTACCATTAACTCTGTTTCTCCGGCTTTTTTGGCCAGTTCAATACCTTCATCAAGGCTTTTTACTATTACCGCGCCTTCGGCTTTAAAATCTTTTTGGCGGGTTATTATAATGTTGGTTCGGCCCGGTAGCGGGCGGAATTTTGCGGGTATTGAATCCCAGGTTTTGCGGCCCATTAATACATGGTGGCCGGTGGTTATTTTTTTAAAATACTCCATGTCTTTAGGTAACCTCCAAAGCAAATTGCCACCGGCGCCGATGGCGTTATTATCTGATACTGCAACTACGATAGATATTTTCATGAACCGGCAATTTTTAAAAATGCGCGTCATTGCGTGGTGCGCGTATTAAGACAAAACTAAGGTAAACATTATTGCCACTACGGAAAACCGGGTGTGTTGAGAAATATTTGCAAACCAAAGCAAAAGAAATTCTCACTTTTGCATTATCATCCATAAAAACGAGACAATATGAATCAACAGCAATTTTGGGATATTATTCAGGACTCACTGAGGGCAGGTAATGCCGAAGACCAGCTTGATTTTTTAAGCGATAAGCTGGAAAGTTTTTCAAAAGAAGACTTACTTGAATTCGATTACATATTCCGCCAGTTACACGAAGAATGCTATAACTGGGATTTATGGGCCGCAGCCTACACCATACAGGGCGGTTGCAGCGATGATGGTTTTATTGATTTCAGAAGCTGGCTGGTGGTGCAGGGTAAAGATGTATTTGAAAAGTCCTTAAAAAACTCTGATACCCTGGCGGAGCTTGGCCGGGAGAAACTGGAAGAAAGTGAAGAAGCTGAAGATTTTTACTACCTGGCCGCAGATGCATACGAAGAATTAACCGGCAAAGAAATTGAAAGCGACCCCGCGTTTAAAGAAATAGCCTACAAAGAAGCCCCCGATGGAAAAGACTGGGACGAGGATAACCTGGATGAACTAAGAGCGCGCAACCCGGATGTGTTTAAGGTGTTTTGGAAGTAGGAGTGGGGTGTTCATGTATGTGTTCAGGTGTTCAAGTGTTCATGTGTTCAAGTGTTCAAGTGTTCATGTATTGTACCGTTATAGGCAATTTGTTTGGATACAATTAGTTTGAACGGGAAAGGTCATGACAAACAACCTTTTGGGATTAACTTGAACACATGAACACCTGCGCACCTGAACACCTCTTATAACAACGCTTTCTTACTTGCCACTGAATCCCTCATGCCATTCAAACACTTTTCGGCCCATTTGCGGCTGGGTTCGTGGTCGGTCATTTCGGGGCGGAAATAAATGTTGGTGAAGTTATCGTACTTCATTGGGAACAGCTTGGGGTCCCAGGCGCTTTCGGAGTAAATAATGCCATCGGTTACTTTGGCCAAAGCCGCGGCTAAGTGGCCGTAAGCAATGTTAACCAAAGCCGATTGCCCGGCCGAGCGTTTAAAATACCATTTGATATTATACTCTTTTATCTGTTGTATTTCTTTTGCACTTACCAGATCGTGGCAAACTTCTTCAATGTAAGATGGCCAGTAGTCCAGGGTTTCGCTTAGTTTGTTACAATAGGCCTCCGTGCCCCCTTTGGCTTTATCCATGGTAAACCAGGCATATTCAGTGCCCTTCCAAACAAACTTATCGTCGGGGTTTATCTGGTTAATATATTTCTCATCGTTATCGTGCACGTTTACCGATAGTTTAACTACCGGGCTCAGTTGATATGACCGGAGGTAGTCATTAATGCTTTGTTCGGCAATGCTTACAACGTTTGCGTAGGTAAGGCGTTCGTCTATTTTCGTTGGGATAACCCCGAATGATGTGCTCATATAAATAACATTAGCAGGTAAGAATAATATGGTGTGCCTGTGCAAAAGCCATCAAAGATAGCATTTATAAGCTGAAACGCGGATTAATTTGCAAAGCGCCTGCCTTGTTTAGGGTTAAAATATGGAACCTGCTTTGTATTTCAGCGTATTAAACTGTATACTCTTCAGGTCTGCCTGTTATTAAGTAAGCAGGATTTCCTTTGATATTTAGTCGCTTTCTGGCGAATTATGACATTGAAAAATACTAAACATATAAATACGTATTATTTTTAATGTAGTTTTTTCTTATTTCCAGGCAGCACTTATCCAATGCAGTTATTTAAGATATAGACGTAAGATTTAAAGTTCAACCCATGAAAAACTTTCTACTCCCCGTTACGCTATTGATAGCAGTGCTATCTTTTGGCCAGGCACCCCAACAAATGAATTATCAGGCTATTGCGCGTAACGCTTCAGGCCAGCCTTTGCCAAATAATACCACAGTTTCAATCCGTTTTCAGATTCACGACCAAAGCCCCTCGGGAGTTATCGTATTTCAGGAAAGCACTACTGCTACAACCAACCAGTTTGGCCTTATAACCCTGCAAATAGGGCAATTGGGTAACCTGGCTACTGTTAACTGGGGCAGCGGCCCTAAATATTTACAGGTTGAATATGATCCTACAGGTGGCGCTAACTATACTGATATGGGAACTACCCAATTATTAAGTGTCCCTTATGCATTATATGCTGCCAATGCGGCAGGCGGTGGTACAACAGGCCCCACAGGGCCAGCAGGAACACCCGGGGTTGCAGGGCACGCCGGAATAACCGGGTCAACGGGCCTGGCAGGTGCACAGGGTAGTACCGGGGAAACGGGTGTTGCCGGAGCAACCGGTGCCTCGGGCGCCACAGGTTTGGCAGGTACGCAGGGTGATGTTGGTGCAACAGGCGCTGCGGGAGCAACGGGGCCTTCGGGTATTGACGGAGCGCCTGGTTTGCAGGGCCCCAGCGGTGTGGATGGAATTACCGGCCCAACAGGTGCCGATGGCCCAAGCGGTGAGCAAGGCGCAACGGGACCCAGCGGTGGACCTATAGGCCCTACCGGCCCGACAGGTACTGACGGAACAAATGGAACAGATGGTGCTACCGGTGCCCTGGGAAATACCGGTGCTGATGGTATACAGGGCCCTACCGGGCCGACAGGTTCGACAGGCGACATGGGTGATACCGGTGCTACCGGCCCCGGTGGAGGCCCAACAGGCCCATCAGGAAACGATGGCCCGACAGGCCCGCAGGGGAATGATGGACCGGCTGGTGCTGCAGGAGCGACAGGGCCAGGTGGTATAGATGGCGCACCGGGTTTACCGGGTGCTATAGGCCCGCAAGGCGCGAGTGGTGCTGACGGACAACCGGGCGCACCCGGTGCAGCTGGTGCGCAAGGCCCTACCGGTTTACAGGGACAGGCGGGAGCAACAGGTACACAGGGGAATCCGGGTGCAACCGGTTTGCAGGGAAATGCAGGACTGCAAGGTGCAACGGGTTCACAAGGATTACAGGGTAATACAGGCGCAGTTGGCGCTACCGGCCCTATAGGATTACAGGGACCTGCAGGTGCTACCGGTAGCCAGGGGCTGCAAGGTGCGCAGGGAGTAACCGGAAATGCAGGAACCACAGGTAGCCAGGGACAACCCGGAATAACAGGGCTGCAAGGCTCAACAGGGGCACAGGGCCCTGCAGGACCACAGGGTAACACCGGAGCACAAGGCCCGACAGGAATTATGGGAACTACAGGATTTACAGGGCCAACAGGGCCTCAGGGGATACAGGGCATAACCGGTGCCATTGGTGCAACAGGCCCGCAGGGAATACAAGGGATAACCGGTGCCGTGGGCGCAACAGGTGTACAGGGCGTACAAGGTATAACCGGTGCCCAGGGGATTCAGGGCTTTACCGGGGCTGTTGGCGCAACAGGTGCCCAAGGTATACAAGGCATACAAGGTTTTACGGGTGCGCAGGGTATACAGGGCCTTATAGGGCCAACCGGTCCGCTGGGTGCTGCCAGTGGTGATCTTTCGGGCAATTATCCTTCGCCAACGGTGGCTAAAATTCAGGGAAACCCAGTTAGTTCAAACACTCCAACCTTAAACCAGATATTGAAGTGGAACGGTTCTGCCTGGGTGCCATCGGCAGATAGCAGTGATTTTTCATGGAACCTTCTGGGCAATCCGGGAACTGACCCTGCTATAAATTTTATAGGAACTACAGATGCCAGCAATCTTTCATTTAAAGTAAACAGCCAGATTTCCGGCTTGATAGATTTCAGCAGCTTTAATACATCTTTCGGGTACCAATCAGCAAACGCGAATGCCGGTGTATCGAATACTGCAGTAGGGTATCAGACTTTATATACCAATACTACCGGTGGATACAATACAGCTATAGGACAAACATCTTTGTTCTTAAATACCACGGGCACAGATAATACAGCATTTGGTCAAAGTTCTATGTTCCTGAATGTAACCGGTTCAAATAACGTTGCCTCCGGCTTCAGGGCGCTATATGCTAATGATACAGGCTCATCAAATACAGCTACAGGCTGGCAGGCCATGTATTCCAATACTAACGGGTCGTTTAATGTGGGCGATGGTTACAAGGCGCTGTGGAATAATATAACCGGCACCCTCAATACTGCTATTGGTTACAATGCCAATGTAAGCGGCGGTGCTTATACTGATGCAACCGCCGTGGGGTCGAATGCCGTTGCCACTGCCTCGCACATGGTGCGTATAGGCGATGCAAATGTTACTGTGATACAGGGACAGGTGCCGTATACAAATCCTTCTGACGGCCGCTTTAAGTATAATATCAAAGAAGAAGATGTGAAGGGCCTCGATTTCATCATGCGTTTAAGGCCTGTGGTTTACAATTTCGATACCCGCAAATATGAAGAGTTTGTAACCGCAAAAATGTCTGCTGAAGAAAGAAAATCGTACCTGGATGGTAAAGATTTCTCAGCATCCTCAGCTATACGTCAAAGCGGTTTTATTGCGCAGGAAGTTGAACAGGCCATGAATGCAACCGGTTATGATTTTAACGGCTTACATAAGCCTGCAAATGAAAATGATAATTACGGTGTGGCATACAGCCAGTTTGTGGTGCCTTTGGTAAAAGCCGTGCAGGAACAACAAACTATGATTGAAACACAGAAAGCGGCCATTGAAGAGTTAAAGAAGCAGAACGCTTTAATGATGCAGGAAATTGAAGAGCTGAAGAAGAAATAGTGAGTGAGTATTAAGTATATAGTATTAAGTATTTAGACTTATACAACCATATTGGCAACATTCTGTTATCAGCTATAAGGTTGCATAATATCATTTTACAGAGCAAAACAATATTAATAAGGGTCAATCCAGTCTTAATACTTTATACTTTATACTAAAAGCTATCTTACTAGAGTAACATTACCTGACATCTTAATTATTGAACCGCTGGAGCACACTGCTTCTAAAACATATACATAGGTAGCAATATCACCCGGGCGGCCTTTTACTGTTCCATCCCAACCTTCAGTAATATCATGGGTTTCAAACACAAGGTCGCCCCAGCGGTCGAATACCCTGAAATAATCAATACCGCGCACGCCACCACCTCTTACAAAAAGCTTGTCATTCATACCATCACCATTAGGAGTAAAGGTATTGGGTACAAAGATTGCTTTTGAGTCGCACTGAAGCACTGAAAGCTTAACAGAATCTTCAGTGGTACAACCGTATTCGTTTTCGGCTATAACGTGTACTGTTTGAGTCTGCTGAACATCTATAAAAGGCCTTAGACAATCTGTACAGCTGAAGGAGTCAATTGCCGGAATCCAGGTATAAGTAACATTCTGATGCGAAGCGGCATAAAGCTGAACAGTTGTTCCCACGGCCACAGTTTGATTATCTCCGGCTTCGAGGTCAGGGGCTGACGAAACCAGTATATGCATAGTTCCGGTATCCGCTATACAGGTTGAGCTGCTTACAACTACAGTATAATTATAAGCGCCCGGTGGTAACGTTGCAATTGCATCCTGTAAAGTGGGATTGTTGAGATATTTGTCAGGCGACCACAGAAAGGAAGTATCTTTAACAGAGGCCTGCGTAACCGTCACATCAATAGGCACCCTTGAACCCATACATACAGAAGTATCATGCACCGCAATATCGGCTACCACCTTTGTTATAGGCCATACCGTTACAACCCGCGAGATTGAACAACCGGCATCGTTAACACCCGTAACACGGTAAACAATAGTATCAGCCGGCCAAACCATGGGGTCGGCAATACCGGTATCGCTTATAAACAGATCAGGGCTCCAGGTAGCCTGTGTAACATTTGGCCCGGCATGCATTTGTATTGTGTCATTGGGGCAAACCCGGAAATTCAAACCCGGAAATATTTCTGGCAGCGCATTAACATTCATCACAAAAGTATCTCTCGCAATGCAGGAAGCCGTTGAGGTATTAGATGTGTAAATGCTTGTAGAACTAATATAATATGTAATTGTATCACGTGATTCTGATATAGGGCTTTGGCACGTATCGCAGGTAAGGTAAGTTTCACTTAAATTAGATGTCCAGATAAAAGACTCACTTGTTTGTATCGTATCACCGGCCGGTAAATTAAACTGAACATAGTTGCCCTGGCACACAGTAGTGTCCGGGGGCAGATTTTGGTACGGGTATGCCCCCACAGTTATAGGAGCGGTTGGATAAGTTACTCTGCAACCAAAGCTATCCGTCAGGACATATGTAGGGTAATACCTGCCTGAAACAACGTATGTATATGTATTATCAATTGTGCCGTTAAGAGAATAACCATCGCCCGATACAAAAATGCTGGTTGCTGTAGATTGGGTATTGCCTGAAAACTGCACCGTTAAAGGGACACAGCCAACCGTAGGCGTTTCCTGAAACTGGCCAATCGGGCCCTTTATCTGTATCAGGTTGACAGAATCTGAGCTTCCGCGACAGCCGGAAGAATCAGTACCAACCAGAAGGACGTTATAATAACCGGGATAAATATATATATGAAATGGATTGGGAGACGAACTGGTGTCCCCATCTCCGAAATACCACATCCATTTCAGACCACTTCTATTTGAAGTATTGGTGAACTGGACCGGGAACGGGGGACAAATTGAGAAAACAGAGCTTGGTACGAAACTGATTTGCGGCGTATCAACATGCACTACATAAGGACTCGAAAAAGTATCGCGGCATCCGTAAGTGGCATTTACTGCAATAAGGGTTACGGTATAGTTTCCGGAATTTGCATAAGCGTGTGTGGCATTTGTATCAAATGCTGAGGTGTTATCACCAAACTCCCATCTGTAGGAGCCCGCATCCTGCGATAAGTTAGTAAAATGGGCTAACTCCCCGGGGCAAACAATTGTATCTGAAGTAAAATACGCAATAACATCTTTAGTAGTAATTGACTTGTTAAATGTGCCTGAGCACCCGTTATTATCGGTAACTGTTAGTTTTGCCGTAAAGCTACCCTGCGCATTATAAGTGTAGGTAGGGCTTTCCAGGCTACTGCTGTCATTACCTACCCCAAACCGCCATTTCCACGATATGATATTGCCCAGATATGATCGGCTTGAGTCTGTAAAAGCAACCGTTAAAGGATTACAACCTACCGGAGGGTTGGCAATAGGGTCGCCAATAATACCATATACAGTTATATAGTCGTGTATAGAATCTTTAGCCGAACAGGTTGCACCGGGGTTAATTACAAGCACAACCGTGTATTTACCGGTATCTGAATAAGTATGTACCGGATCCTTTACAGAACTTACCCCTCCATCACCAAATTTCCATAACCAGCTGCTTGCAAACACCGAGGTATCCCTAAAATGAACTGTCAAATTCCTGCATCCTGATATTACATCTGAGATAAATGCAACGTGAGGGGTACCAATAGGTATTGTTTGTTTCATAGAGTCAACACAACCAGTAAGGTTATTTTTAACAATAAGCGTTACAGTATATGTGCCCTGGGTGGCATAATTATGCACTGGTGGGTCCTGTACGTTAGAAGTAGTTCCGTCCCCAAATTCCCACAACCAGCTTTGCGCGCCTTCAGAAGTATCGCGGAAGGTTACCGCTGTTGGCGTATTACAGTTAAAGTTGAAAACAAACTGGGCTTTAGGAACCACTATAAGAATATATTTCAACCGCTCAGTGTCTTTACTACATCCCTGGTTAACAACAGTAAGGGTGATATTATAGGTTCCGGTATCTGAATAAGTATGTGTAGGATTAAGCAGATTACTGGTTTGCCCATCGCCAAAGTTCCATATATAATGGGTTGTCCCGTTTCCTCCTTGTGTATTGTTGGTAAAACTGACTACCTGGTCAATACACTGCACTACAGGGGCCGCAATAAAGCTTGGGAAAAGGGTATTGCCAACTATAATAGAATCGCTGGCATAAGCAGTATCCTTACAGCCGGCTGAATTGGTAACAACCAGGTATGGAAGATAGCTGCCGGTATTATTGTAAGTATAAGTTGGGTCGGCGTTAGTTGAACCACCGCCATCACCAAAAAACCATTGATATCCTACAATGGGGCTTGCTGATGTAGAGGTATTGGTAAACCCATCCGTAAGCGGTGCGCAGCCATGGAAAGAATCTACACTAAATGAAGCGTGCGAACCACCAATGGTAATGTAATTTGTAAGAGTTTGTGTATTAGTACATCCCGCCGAATTGGTAACACCAAGCGATACAGTATAATCGCCTGAGGCCGTATAGGTATGAGTGGGGCTTGACAGGTTAGAAGCTGCTGAGCTATCGCCAAAATTCCATACATACCCGGTAGCGCCTGCTGCCGTATTAGAGAAGTTAACAGTAAATGGCGCGGTACAAGCCGATGTAGCATTAGCGGTGATAGAGAAATTAATAGGCGGTGTAACATTAATAAAATTGACGTGCGTAACTGAATCCTTACAAGGGCCATAAGCAACTGTAAGGCTTACCGTGTAATTACCGGTGGCATTATATACATGCGACGGATTTTGCAACGTAGAAGTAGTGTTATCACCAAAATTCCATAACCAGGAACTTGCAAAGTTTGAATTATCGGTAAACTGAACAGCAATTCCGGTACAGGCATTGGTAGTACTGGAAACAAAAGCTGCATGAACATCCGTTACTGCCACGTGGGTGCGCGCTGTATCCTGGCATCCCAATGAATCGGTTACAACTAAAATCGGATTATAAATACCGGTTTGGAAAGTTTCTGATGGATCCTGCTGGGCAGATGTACCTCCGTTGCCAAAATACCAGGCATAGGTTATGGGCCCGTTAGGCGAAGAACCGCTACCGGTAAAATTTACCAACAAAGAAGTGTTACAGGTTTGAGTAGGAGATGCGGTTACAGTAGCACTGGGCGGATTCGCAATAACAACATAATCGCTAAGGGTTTTGCTGGTTTGGCAACCGTTGCTATCGCGGGCTACCAGGATAACAGAAAATGTTCCTGTTTGTGTATAGCAGTGAGATACATTAACCCCGGAAACAGCCAGGGAACCATCACCAAAATCCCATGCATACTGAGTTACCGGACTTGCACCCGGAATGGTGAGGTTTATAAAATTTACCATGTGGCATGGATTTGCACAGCCCACATTATTATAAGAAGTAAAACTATCGGTAGGTGGCTGATAAACCCTGATTTGCATGGTTTGCGAATCGGTAGTTGTGCCATTTGAAACAATCTCTAAAACATTGTAAACACCGGGGTTGGTAAAATTCTCCACCGGATCCTGCTGGTTTGAAGTATTTCCGTTATCAAACTCCCAATGCCATGAGGTGACACCACCGGTAGACTGGTCATTAAAGGTTACTACCAATGGGGGGCATCCGAACTGGGCAGATGATGTAAATGATGCATTTACCTGCGCGGCCAACCGGCCCGTTGTAAAAAGCAACAATAAGATAAATAATAAGTAGTTCCTTCTCACAAATTGTTCCCTTTAATGTTATTAAGATGCTGATTTAGTATAATCATGTTGCATCTTGTAAAAAACAAATTCAAGTCATCTCTACCTACTTAAACTGAAAACCCTAAAAAAATGTTTCATTTTAAAAGCTATTTGCGTTCCAATGATTTGTGTTAAGTTAAAAAAAAATAAGCATAGCNNACACAAACCGAAAACTATATCCATAATTAACTGATTTTCAGCATTTAACACATCAAAATAGCTAAGAAAGAGGTTTTTAACAAATGAAAAATGGGTAATTATTTATTTACAATTTATTTCCATGGCCTTTAAGGCAGCCTGATAGCCCAGTCTGGCAGATACCGAGAGATCGGTACAAGCATCAATCAAAGCGCCCCCCTTTAATTTTGCCATACCTCTGTAATAATATACGGAACCATCGGTTTCGGTGAAAATCAGGAAACGGGTAAAGTCGTCAATCGCCGCGGCGTAGCTTTGCAAATCATATTCTGCCATTGCTTTTGATTTGTATACTGTATGATAGGAAGGGTCTATTTTAATTACCCGGCCATATTCTTTAATCGCAGTTCTAAGCTGATTTCTTTCTACATATTCAGCGGCCCTGCTTATAATGGCCGGAACATAATTGGAGTCAAGCTTTAATGCCCGGGTAAAATTATGGAAAGCCTCGCTTTCTTGTTTCAATTTAACCTGAACCGTGCCAATTTTATAATAAAGGCTTGCATGGCTGCTATCTAAAGTTTTACAGTGCGCAAATTCACTCATCGCTTTGGTATAAAACCCCAAGTGGGCATCTGCCTCGCCCAGTGCAAACCATGCACCGTAATATTTTGGCGAAATATCAATTGCGCGCTTCAAATTACCGGCGGCTTCTTTATAGCTCTTTTCGTTAGAAGCTTTCAAGGCCTTTGTAAAAAAATATTGGGCCCTGATAACCCGGGCTGAATCTGACATTTGAAGACGGGACTGACTACTGGTGTCCTTTAAACCAGGTTTATAGGCCGTGGTATCCGCTCCTCTTCCCTCCCCTTGAATTTCAACCGTCGGCTGACCTTCGTTCTGACCTGTTATACCCGTATCATCGCTGTAATAAATAGCCTTTGCGGTTTCCCAATGCATAATTGGCGGAGGAGGAGTAACGGTATCAGGCAGTGGATTTGCCTCTACAACTGGCCTTATATGCTCAGGCTCATGAGCCTCTGCTTTGTAAATATTACTAACCTTTGATGTTACCGGGGTATCGGCTACGGCCTCGTATTTAGCCGGTTGAACCTTTATACCATCTGCTTTCGCAATTTTGTTTGCAGAGGTATCCATTCTTTCTGTAGCTATACCTAAACCGGTATCAGCTACCTGCACTTTAGGTACAGATGTAGTATCAGGCCTTTGTGGCCCCGGAACATTTCTGCCCAGCATATTTTCAAAAACTATTTTCTCATTTTCTTCCCTTTTAATCTCTGTTTGTAAACTATCCTGCATGTGCAGAAGAACAGGTGTAAGCATTGCCTTATCCCTTTGCCGTTGCATATGGTGGATTGTAGCCGAAATATTCTTCTCGTCAATTAAAACTTTATCTTTTACGTTCAGCGAGTCTAAACTGGCTTGTATCCCCTGCAGCAAGGCCCTATTAAGGTCAAGTGTTGCTTCGCTAAGCAAAATGCGGTTCTCAATAAGGTCGGTATCTATCAAAGCCTCTGGCACTTTTGAGGGCGCCAAAATGGGTGTTGCGCGCTCGTTAACTGCTTTATCACGAGAGTTATTATTGACTTTCGAATCCTTCTTTTCGTTTCCCCCGCCTTTTAAAGAAGTATAAACAGGTATAATGAGCTTTTGCCCGGGTACCAGAATTTTGTCAACATCTGATGAATCGTTGAGGTTACTTATAAGCTGCGGGTCTAAGTTCAGTTTAGAGGCAACCGACAGTATAGTTTCTTTCTTTTTCTTTACCTGGTAAATACCCGTTTTGTATGGTACCGAATCGCTGCTAAAATGTTGCGCGCAGCAACAACCCGGCAACACAAGCGAAAAAAGAATGAGGTAAAAAGTAACCCTTTGTTTCATCTATAGCCGGCAGTTTTGCTTTGCATTTTAACGGCTTAAAAATTTTTGACAGAAATGTATTATTACAACTTAAACCTGTCCCAAACTTCTTAGCTGCTATAATAATACAGGATTTTATGCGGGGGTTAAAAAATAACAACGTCCTTAACCACATTTGAACCTAACTCTTTGTTGAAAAGTTCAATAATTTTTTCGCGGGAGTAATTCAATTCCTGTTTCAGAGGGGCGGATTCAATTTTTATATAAAGCTTCCCTTCGCGCAGAGAAACGGAGGAGGTATATTTAGCAATAGGTTTACCCATAATTTCGGCCCAGCCATCGCGAATGCGGCTTTCGTTTAATTTGCCCCTTAATTTCAGGTCATCTACCATCATTTCCAAGGCCTGTCCTATGGTGATGTCGTTTTTGGTTCTCATGTTACTATTTCGGCTGAAAGTTAAGCATTATGAATGGATAAGTAGCGCTGGAAGTTTACAAGCCTTATATTAATGAAAAATTCGTGCAATTTCTATATCTTTACAAGGTGAACCGACCAAAACAATTGTTCGACCTTGAAATTGATAAACTCACAAACTCCATTGAAAATGTAATATCAAAAGACAGTTTTAAAACAGAAGTATTACCAGTTTCTCTAAAAGATATAAAGGCAACTAAGAAAAGAGATGGATGGAGGTTTAACTGGCTGGCCGAATTCAATACACCGGAACGCGCTATATATAAATTAGTAATCCGTGATAACGAAAATGTAACTCAAGGTCTTATAAGCTTAACACCTAACGTGGATAATGTTTTTATGAACCTTATTGAAAGTTCGCCCTTCAATTTTGGGAAGAATAAATTGTATCAGGGCGTTCCAGGCAATTTGGTGGCATTTGCATGTAAACAATCATTTTTGTGTGGAACAGACGGATATGTATCTTTCAGATCTAAAACCCAGCTAATAAATCACTATGAAGAAACATTGGGTGCAGTACATTTCGGTGGCCATTTAATGATAATAGATACTAAAGCGGCATTAAAACTAATAGACCAATATTTTAACACATGAAAAAGAAACCGCAATTAGATGATGTTGATGTCATATTTGACTCTACACCATTAACAGAAGCAGAAAAACAGCTTATCAGCAAATATATTCAGGAAGATAAAGCCAGGATTAAAAGCAGACACGGGAAAAAACCGCGATTAAGTGTAAAACGCACTGAAACTGGTTTATTAAGATAGTGCAATACGCTTTTTGTAAATTCGCACCCATTAATGGATGCCGGGATAGCAAATTTTTAACCCAATTGTTGCAAAACAGGAAAAATACCTCCATATTTGCGCTCCCTTAAAAATGAGGGATATTTTTTAACCCAAACCTTAAATTCATTTAAGACATGGCAGTAAAGTTAAGACTTCAGAGACATGGTAGAGGCAAACGCCCTTTTTACCACATTGTAGCAGCAGACAGCCGCGCACCACGCGACGGTAATTACATTGAAAGACTGGGCGATTACAACCCACTTGCCAAACCCGCTTCTATACACCTGGATGTAGATAAAGCAATTAACTGGCTATCAAAAGGCGCCGAAGTTACAGATACGGTAAAGGCAATTTTTAAATACAAAGGCATTTTGTATAAAAAACACCTTTTACGTGGCGTAGCTAAAGGCTCTTTCAGTGCAGAAGATGCTGAAAAAAAATACCAGGTATGGTTAGACGAGCACAAGAACAAAGTGCTTGACCATGAAAAGAAACATCATATTGATAAGAGCGAAGTGAAAGCTAAGTTGCTTCAACAGGAGCAAAAGAAAGCTTCAGACCGCGATGCTAAACGTGCTGCCGCCCTTGCTGCTGCTGAAGAAGCTAAGAAGCCGGCAATTGTGGAAGCTCCTGCAACTACAGAAGCACCAGCAACTAACGAAGCTCCTGCTGCTGAAGCTACAGAAACACCTGCAGAGTAGTCAAATACATCCTCATCCTAAATCCTTCTCCTTCGGAGAAGGATTTTTGAACCGGTATGGCAAGCGAAAAATACATATCAGTTGGAAAACTTGGAAAGCCTCACGGATTAAGTGGGGCTTTTCGATTTTTTTTAGACCGTGAACCCAAAAGCAAAAACAAGCTACCCGCGCATTTCTTATTGGATTTAAAAGGCAGCTTTATGCCTTGGTTTGTACAAACTATTGAGTGGACCGGCTTTAATGAGGGCTTTATTTTGTTTGAGGAAGTTACCAGCCCTGAGAAAGGGAAACAGTATACGGGATTAGAAATATGCCTTTCGGAAAAAGATATTGCACAATACTTTAAAAAAGATGCCGATAGCCTCGATTATCTGAAGGGTTATAAGGCTATTGACGAAACCGAAGGCGAAATAGGGATTATTGAAGAAGTAGTTGAAAATCCGGGCCAGGTATTACTTTCCATTAAAAAAGATGGTAACGAAATAATGATACCATTTGTAGATGATTTTATAATCAGTTTGAATAAGCGAAAAAAAGAAATCATTTTAAGTTTGCCGGAAGGCTTGGTGAGCAGCCAATTGTAATGAGGGATTGTTTCGCACGGAGGCACGGAGCAGAATACAGAGAAATACAAACGAATTATAAATGAAAAACCGGGACTTAACAGCATTCATAAAAATGTATTCCTCGGCTGTTAANNCCGTGCCTCCGTGCGAAATAATTGTATTTTAAAAGCTGTGGTTAATTCCTCAAAATGCATATAGACATTATTACCATACTACCCGACCTGCTGGAAAGCCCCTTTAAGCACTCTATGATGAAGCGTGCTCACGACAGGGGCTTGCTGAACGTTAATGTTGTGAGCCTGCGCGGGTTTTCAACGCAAAAGCAAAAACAGGTAGATGATTACCAATACGGCGGCGGCGCTGGTATAGTTATGATGTGCGAACCTATTTCAAATTGCATTGAGCATTTAAAAAAGGAACGGACTTACGATGATATTATTTACATGACCCCCGATGGCGAACGCCTAAATCAAAAAATGCTAAACTCATTTTCGCTGAAAAAGAACCTCGTAATCCTTTGCGGGCACTATAAAGGCATTGATGAGCGCATAAGGGAGCTTTATATCACCAAAGAGGTTTCTATCGGCGATTATGTATTAAGTGGCGGAGAACTGGCTGCAGCTGTGCTGGTTGACGGTATTGGCCGTTTGCTGCCCGGCGTATTAAATGACGAAACATCAGCTTTGTTTGATTCTTTTCAGGATAACCTNNATTTATACCCGCCCCGAGGTGTTTATGGGCTTAAAAGTGCCGGAGGTATTGCTGAGTGGCCATGAAAGAAATATCAGGGAATGGAGGCACGAAAAGGCCGTAGAGCGCACCAAAACCCGCCGGCCCGACCTTCTTAGCGGAGAGGAATAGAAGAAAAGCAAGCATAATGTTTTCATTTTCCGTTTTTAATTATATTTTTGCGAGCCTTTTTGAGAATACTAAAGCTAAAATAAAATGAACCCAAAAGTAAAAGCAGTTGAAACTGCACTATTCGCTGCCAGCAAACACCCTTCATTCGGCCCCGGCGATAACGTTACTGTTTCGTATAAAATTACCGAAGGTAATAAAGAGCGTATCCAGGAATTTCGTGGAGATGTTATCCAGGTAAGAGGCGATGGTACCAGCAAAATGTTTACCGTTCGTAAAATATCCAACGGTATTGGTGTTGAAAGAGTTTTCCCTCTTTTCTCTCCTTATGTTGACGGTATCCTGGTTAATAAAGTAGGCCGTGTGCGCCGCGCTAAATTGTTCTATCAGCGTAAAAGAAGCGGTAAAGCTTCGCGTATTGCTGAAAAGAGACAAGCTGAAGAAACTACAACAGTGGAAAAATAAGCCTTGCTTAAATTATATCCATCAAAACCCTGCCTTTGGCGGGGTTTTGTTTTTTGCGGGGTAATGCAAATGAAGGGGACGTTGATTTGTTATGATTTTTATGATTAGAGGCAAATGCAATTTCTTTATTTTCCGTTAATTAAAGAAAAACAATGAAATTTCTTCTGCTTGTATGCCTTTCGTTTTTACTTCTTGGTGGAAAAACATGCAACTTTAAGGTAAATGTGTCTCCCACATTGTCAACTAGGGAAGATAGTCTATTACGCGTTGCGAAAGATTCATTTCAGGCAGAAACAGTTAAGATTACGAGAGTGGAAGAAAGTGATTCGATCCTTCAACGTTCCCTGCATATTACGCTGCTAAATTGTAAAAGAATAAACCTCAAAGATACGTTACTACACGATTACATTGATTTATTATTCCAACGTTTAATGGAAGTGAATGATTATGAAAAAAAATATGATGAGATAGAAATTGGTTTTGAAGAAAAAACCGGTTCATGGTTTTATAACGAAAGTAAGGAACAGTCAAGCGTTTTTAACAAAGAGCAGATGGATGAATTGATTGACCGGCACTTGGGGCCGATTAAAGTATTAACCCGAAGGATAAACCTGCTGAATAACAACGGAAATTACCAAGAAATGATTTCAGTAGGCGACAGCCTGGAAAAATTAGGTTCGCCGTATATCGAGTTGGGCGAACAAGCAAAAGGGGTTGCTTATTTGTACTCGAATGATAGCTTAACCGCACTAAAATATTTTCTGTTGGCAAAAGCAAATGATCCTGAAAATGGCAATAATTATGAGAACCTTACTATGATTTATGCCGGGATGAGAAATTACAAACTTGCCATATCAAATATGGATACAGCCATAGAATTAGATCCTCAAAATGCATTATTCTATTACATACGCGGTCAATATAATCATGAAGCAGGTAAGGACATTGCCGCTTGCAAGGATGTAGAGAAAGCCTCGGAACTAGGCTACGCGAATGCATCAGCATTAGCTTTATATTATTGCAAATAGTGTTGCACTGGTTTTCTTCAGGAAGATGTACCTATTTCAAAAATGTATATTCTTCCGATACCTCACCATCGCCCGGAAGATAATTACCAGCACAGCTATCAGCAGCAACTCCCATAAGCAGGCCCATGGATTAAGGCGGTTATCGGGCAGCAGGTACGCGTAATTAAAGGGCGGTATCTGGTCAATTACATAATTCATAGCAAAGTGAATCCAGGGAACGCTGTAAAAGGAAATGGTGAAATGAAAAAGATGTTGTACGCCTATAACCAGCCAATCAATTTCGGGAAGCAGTGAAAAAATGATGCCCCACTTATATTCGCGCCAGAATAGGTAAAATAAAACAATGGTACCAAGCCACATGGCCAGATGATAAATTAACCAGAAAGGGTCATTAAATTCAAGGTCGTTGGTGCCATAAACTGCAACAGAAAGTTTATCAAAAACAGCATGTACAAACAGGCAGAAAAAGAAGGTGAGGAACAGGCCTACCAGCTTGTAATTTCTCCACTTAAATATCCGGTTAATAATAACGCCCGAGAGTATGTGCGTAGGTGCCTGCATAACGGTTGCGAATATATAAGAACTATAAGCATGGTTGGCGGTGTGGGTATAGAGTGTTTATAAATTCCCTTGAACAGTCTTCCTTCGAATGGCGTGCGTAAAGCTAAGTGATGGGAAAATAGCTATAACCATTGATGGCACCCCATATCACCCTTTCAGGGTTCTACACCCTTTTGTGCATTTTTACTATAATCATTTCACCCTTCCAGGGTTTCAGTAGCAGAAAGCCCGAAGGGCTGACATTATTATAGCATATAATTATAACGAATCACAGAACTCCATAGGAGTGACATTATCCCGTGCCCAACCCGCTATAGCAATCTATAACCTTCGTTATCCTTAAAGAAGGTCCCGGGTGTTTAAACGGCGGTCTTCCTTTTTTTGAGAGTGCTGTTTCTTTTTCTTCAGAATATTCTCCTTTACGGCTACGGGCACTTTGGTGGGTATTCTACGCTTTTCTTTTTTCAGCGCCTTTTCCAGCATAGCGTAAAACTTCTTAACCACTTTCTCCTTATTGCTTGCCTGCGAACGGCTCTCGCTGGTGTTAATGCGCAATTCGCCGCTATCGTTTATATAACCGCCCAGGTTTTTAAACAGTTTTACTTTTTCGGTATCAGAAAGCAGGGCCGATTCGTTAATGTCGAATATCAGCTCAACTTTGGTTTCGGTAGTATTAACATGCTGCCCACCGGCCCCGCTGCTTTTGCTGGTTTTAAATTTAAATTCAGGTTCAAAATTCCGTTCATTCAGTTTCATGGTACAAAAATGAGAAATGTTTCCATAACTTGAGTTTGAATAAAAGCAGTTATTAAGAGAATAAAAAAACATGCGTCATTGCGAGGCTTTGCGAAGCAATCCCGAAGCGATGGAAGTTTAACTGTTACGCAACGACAGGCCGCAAGTAGTTCCGGGATTGCTTCGCAAAGCCTCGCAATGACGATAATATTTATATACTATGAAATACCTTACCCGAACCATCTGGATACTTTCGCTGGTTAGCCTGTTTAATGATGTTAGCAGCGAAATGCTTTATCCAATACTGCCCCTGTTTCTGCAAAGTATCGGTTTTACCTCGGTGCTTATCGGGATGCTTGAAGGGCTGGCAGAGGCCACTGCAGGGTTTAGCAAGGGCTATTTCGGCAGGTTAAGCGACTCCGCAGGTAAGCGCCTGCCTTTTGTTCAACTGGGTTATTTTTTAAGCGTTGTGGCCAAGTCGATGCCGGGTGTGTTTACCTTTATTCCCTGGGTATTTGCAGCACGGACTACCGATAAACTAGGCAAAGGCATCAGAACAGCCGCCCGGGATGCAATTCTTTCAGACGATACTACGCCTGAAAATAAGGGTAAAGTATTTGGCTTTCACCGGGGCATGGATACGCTGGGTGCGGCTATAGGCCCGGCGCTGGCACTCGTTTTTTTGTATTATAAACCCGGACAATACAGGTTGATGTTCTTGCTCGCCTTTATTCCGGGCATGCTCGGGGTTTTGCTAACGCTGTTCATCAAGGAGAAAAAGCTGCCGCATACACCTAAAGTGTCGTTCAGGTTTACGCAGATATTTGATTACCTGCCAGCTTCACCAGCTGCTTATAAACAGGTAATGGTGGCATTGTTATTATTTGCCTTGTTCAACAGCTCTGATTTGTTTTTATTGATGAAAATAAAAGCAAGCGGTTTAAGCGATCAAGCAGTTATCGGGTGTTATATATTATACAACCTTGTGTTTGCCCTTCTATCCTTCCCCATCGGGCATTTGGCAGATAAGCTGGGTCTTAAAAAAACGATGGTGTTCGGGTTGTTTATTTATGCCGTGGTATATGCCGGGTTCGGAATCAACAATAGCCTTGCAGGTTTTATCATCTTGTTTGTGCTGTATGGTATTTACGCTGCCAGCACAGATGGTATTTCAAAAGCATTGGTTAGTAACCTGGTTACTAAAAGCGAAACAGCTTCAGCCATTGGCACTTATACGGGTTTAAGTTCAATTGCCATGCTGCTGGCCAGCACGCTTGCCGGCTTGTTGTGGAAATACGTTTCACCCTCTTCAGTTTTTTTAGTTAGTGCTGCAGGCACTGTAGTGGCGGCTATTTATCTTTCAACGATGAATTTAAAACCAGATACCAGCAACAAATAAAAGGCAACGCAACAATATAAAAACCCCGAAAGGATAGAGAAACCCTTTCGGGGTGTCAGCGAAATTTTAATTGAGCTTAAAAACAAATGGTACGTTAAACCGTACTTTAACCGCCCGGCCCTGTTGCCTTCCCGGCTTAAATGTTGGCAGCATTTTTATAACACGCGTTGCCTCCCTGTTAAATCCACTTGAAGGGCTTCGTAGTATTTGTATATCCGATATAGTTCCATCCTCGTTAACCGTAAACTGCGTAATTACTTTGCCCGTAATATCGTTATCGCGTTCCATTTGAGGATATTGCGTGTTGTGCGCTATAAAATCGAGCAGCGCTTTTTCGCCACCCGGAAATTCAGGCATCTGTTCAACAAAACCATATACCTGCGGTGTGGGCTCAACGTTTCTGGCCACCTCAAATACCTGGTCATTACCGGTGCCACCGGTTACACCCATGTTTGTTGATGCCGTGGTATTAGTTGTTGTTCCCGACTCGATATTTTCAAGGTCCCTGTTTGCAGGTATTGAATCTTCATGCACCTGGCTTTCGGCTACTACGTGGTGTTCGGTATTTCTGATTGTTGGCACAGCCGCCGCAGTATGTGGTGGTTTGGGAGGCTGTACCGGCGGCTTAACTTTGGCCGCAGGCGGGGTAACTTTACCTACGTCAGTAGGATTTAACTCAGTAATGGGACCAACAGCATTTTTTTACCCGAATGCATATTCTCCCTGATAAAATTTCCCAGGCAAAAAACGGTTAACAGAGACAAAATGGAAAGCATGGCCTGTTTAATTGCCCTGTTAGAATCGCTGCGGAGCACGTATGCGCCGTAGGCTTTGTTCCGATGCTCGAATACCATATCAAGCATACTTGTGTTTGAATAGTTTGCGCTCATAGTATAATGGTTTTGATATATAACGCGGGGGATGGAGTTATTCCATAAAATTTGTGGGATTATTTTTTTTGCCACCCTGGAAAGGGGGTGGTTTCCATTTTTTCATTAATTAGTCCTATAACTAATTGACTATCAATATATTTTCTCTCAAGACCCCTTTCTATCTGGAAACCACCCCTGCTTTAACATTATAAAATATTATACTGTAATATAACATCCTTCTTCGCCGAGTCTCCCCTTTCCGCATGTGCGTTAAGTTAAGGTNNGCTTAACTTAACGCCTATGCCCCTTTCCGGCTCAGCGGAATGGGGGACTCGGCGTATGTGCGGCCTGCCCTCACGCCGGGTCCCCAACCTTCGGAAGGGAGACATCGGCTTAGAAGCTCATTATAAAAACAAAAGCGCCTTACCGTTAATCCGGTAAAGCGCTTTTAAATATTGGTTCAACAGTTTATTTTAATTGCTTCATAAACTCAAGCGTGTTCTCATCGTTAGGATCAAGTTCCAGGGCCTTTTGAAAATACTCTTTGGCCTTTGCTTTGTCTTTTCCTTTATCAATAAAATAAAGCCCTAAATAGTCATAAGCCTCAATCAGGTTAGACTTATACTTAGCAGGGTTGGCCGGAGCCAGAGGTTCAACCAAATCAGTGTATTTTTGGTAATATGGATATGAATAGAAATCTTCCAGTTTACCAATTTTCAAATTCGTTCTGGCCCTCCAGTAGTAACCGTCAGGTGTAGTCGGACTCTTATTAATAAAATCACCAAAAGTAGTATCTGCATCTAATGAATCATCCAATATCAGGTATGCCCTGCCCACATAATACATATCAATAGCGCCGTATTTATCGTTACACACCTGCTTTTTAACCATGTATTCTTTAATAGACTCGTCATAATGCCTGGCCAGGTATAACACCTTGGCATATTCGCCTATCAGGTCGCAATTAGATGAATCATTAACCAGTGCTACTTTAAAATAGTTCATGGCACGGGTAGTATCACCAGTTGCAGCAGCTAAACGGGCAGCATAAATATAATCGCGCGGCTTAGGCTTAAAGTTGGACAAAGCAAAAATTGCGTTTGCAGCATCGGCACCGTCTTTGTATCTCTTTAATTCATAGTTAGCATATATCAGAAAACGCAGATAATCCATGTTATTGGGGTCGGTCTTTAAACCTTTGTTGGCTTCGTCTACAACCCTGTCATAAGCTTTATTTCTAAACAGCATTTCAAGCAATCCTACACGCGCTTTGGTATCGCCGGGGCTCAGGTCAATGTATTTTTGAAATTCGCTTATCATCTTGTCAAAGTTCTTGGTCAGGTAATAAGCCTCGCCCAACTCCTTATGCACAATAGGATAATTCTGGTCAATAGCCAGGGCTTTATTAAATGCATCAATAGCCTGGTCATAAATCTGCCCGCGCACATCCAGGCGCCCTTCCTTTATCCAGGCTATGGAAAGATTCTTATTAACGCCCCTTGCATTTTGATATTGAGTCATTGCCTTACCACCCATGGTAGGGTCAGAGGAAGAGTTTTCGAGATATGCATCGCCTAACTCCAGCATAATAGAAGTGTTCTTATTATCAAGGCCCAAACCGGCTTCCAGGTTTTTAATTGCCTCGGTAAGGTCAATAATATTGGGACGGAAATAAGCATCGCCTATTTCAAAATAGATAGTGGCATTTTTAAACTTGGAGTATTGCAGCGCCTTATCAAAATTTAGTTTGGCATCAACCTTATTTTTCTGTAACAGCGATATCCTGCCTTTAGCTACATAATTAAGCGCGTATTTGGTATCAGGGTCATTAACCATTTTATAAAACATAATGGCCGAATCCACATCGTCACTTTTCAAATAAGCATTCCCCAGGTAATAGGCAATTTCCGATTTGTTCGAAGTACCGTCGTTCAGCAGCTTATTTAAAATATGCTTGGCTTTGAAATAGCTTTCATTATCCATTTCGCGCTGTGCATCCTGCAAGGTTTGTGCCGAAACCCGGGCTGCCATAAAAAGCGTAAGCGCTACAAGAATTACATTTTTCATTTTCTATTATTCAATTTATTTTTTAAGATTTCAGAACCAGGATTCAAGAACTTAATATCATTAGTATGCCAATTGTCAGTTTTTCGCCTTCAATCCATCCGTATTTACATCCACATCAAGCGGGGTGAAATTGGCTGGCATTAAACCATCTTCCAAAAAAATCCTTCCGCCTCTTTCCCGAAACAAAAAATTAGCAAACAACCATTCCAGGTTATCGGCATAATTTAAACGCATTTCAGTATAGATGTTGCGTGTAAGTGGATAATCGCCGGTAGCAATATCGCTTTGATTGGCGCTTACCCGTATTACACTGCCATCCTTATAAACGGTGCGCAAACTAATAACTTTTACACTATCATATATCTTCTTTACGTCTTCATTTTGCAAATTGCTCAAAAAATTAAAAGGAATAAAGCCTATTGAATTGTTGCTTTTTTTAACATAGTCAATCACCTCCTCAGTAGATTTAAGGGCATATACATGGCTTGATACCTGCCCTTTATAGCCTAACTTATTCAACATAAATTTCACTACGCTGCTGTGCTGATCTTCAAAAACCATTTGCGGAACATCGGGGGAAATATTGGCGGGGTCGAAATACTTCTTCAGTGTTTCAATATCCAGGCTGCTGTCATTAAAGCTTTTGTTGCCAATTAAAGCAACAGCATCATGTGCCACTTTAATTTCCCGAACATAAATTGTATCCTGTTTAATTAAGCTCTGAATTTCATTTGAATCAAGCGCACGGGTCATAACCAGCATAGTGGCCTTGCCAGTCCTGAAATCGCTGAGCATATCGGACTCGTTTCTGTATTGAATGTTCAGCTTTACGCTGTCGTGCTGGTATTCAAATACTTCTTGTTGCAATTTCATTACATGCTCCAGTCCGGGGTCCACATCTACTTTTAACTCGCCTTTATAAATTTTCCCTTCGCCTGCATTGGTATTATCTGCGCTTCGGTTTTGGGAGCAGGAGGACAAGAGGAGGAGTAAAATTATGACGGTGGATAGTGAAGGTGGAAACCACGTCCAGAGCGCCCGCCCATTCCGTCCCCTCACAGGTGTTCGGAAGAAACTTAGGTGTGNNGGAGTTAGAGGGTTTGCGTAGATGCATTTTGAATCTTCCGAACACCCCTTCCGTCCCCTAAAGGGGAAACCAAAGCCGAATACAAATACAAGGACTGCCACTAGGCGGCTCCTACGGAGCGCAACAACCTTTTCATTTGATTCTATAAACAGTCGGCTCCTCTGGAGCGTTTTCTGAAATTCTATTGAGTAAAGACTAATTACGTTCCGTAGGAACCGTCTGTTTATAGAAATACGATGTAAGAGATGTTGCGCTCCGTAGGAGCCGCCTTGGGGCTGTTTTGTGAGAATGAAACAGCCTTGCCCTACAGAGGGGGACGTATTGGAAATTTTGCCCCAGGTAGTCTTGGGATTGCTTCGCAGGGTCTCCCAATGACGGAGAAGGTACTCAAACATCATCCAGCCCTTTAACGTCCATGTAAAAAGTCCAGAACCTGTAAAGGCCATAAACCGTAATCATGCCCCCCAAACCTTCCCGCATGGTCATATCGCCCCCGGTTAAAGAAGGCAACACTAAAATGGCGGGTCCCAGAGCAATAAACAGCACGGCAAAGCACCCCTTCCACATAGTTGCGGGATGGGAATATACCTTTTTAAAGAAATCATTTATCCGGTCCATATCCCCATATCATTAACTTAACAAAAACGGCCAAACCTTTCAGGTCTTTCAGTAGCGCGCAGTGTGGTCAGAGACCTGAAAGGTTTACTTCATTTTCGCGCTAACTTAATTACATTGGTCCATATCCTCCTTAAACTGCAAAATCATAACCATTCACCGGGAACGATTATGATTTCGCATAAGCTTATATTTTATTAAAAATTATTGCAGTCTGAAAACCACCGGCAGGTTAAAATAAACCCTGACAGGCTTACCTTGTTGCTTACCAGGAGTAAATTTCGGCAACATCTTAACAACCCTTACCGCTTCTTTATCCAGGCCCGGGCTAACTGCCCTTAAAACCTGAACATCCGAAACAGAGCCATCTTCCATTACCACAAAACGAAGTAATACTTTTCCCTGGATATCATTATCGCGTTCCATCTGAGGATATTGAATGTTCTTTTGCAGAAACTTCATCAACTCACCGTCTCCACCCGGAAACTGTGGGTTTTGCTCAACGAAAGTGAATACCTTAGGCTGCTCAACCACAGGCGCTTCCGATACAACAGGCTCTTCAATAGCAGCCTTGGCATTCGGGTCACCTTCCTGTGTTTTTGTCGAGATATCTGCTTTGTCGTCTTTAGGAACTTCAGGAGGCGGTTCATCCTCATGTACTTCCTTCTGCTTTTTCACCACCATTTCAACAAATTTAATGGTTGGCCTTGTTGGCGGCGGCGGTGGCGGCGGCGGCGGCGGTGGTGGCTTATTATCCAACGGCGGAGGCTCAGCCAGGTTTACTGTAGTTTCAACCTCGGCGGCATCCTTTTTAGATAGAAAACCCCAATCAACCTGAGATAACACCAATGATATTACAAAAAACAGGATTGCTACAATCAACCCGGTCCTGACGTTCTTTTTGGTTATTATTCTGAGCTGGTACGCACCATAATCTTTATTACGGTTGTCGAAAACGATGTCGTCCATCGTCCAGTTCATAAAATTTTTTCCTACTTCCATGCTACGTTCTTCTTTATTTATAGATGCATGAACTAAATAATTCCATAAATCCTATTGGTTCTGAACTACCGTTTCTTTGGTAAAGCTCTTCACCGTGCCGCCATTCTCAACTGCCTCAACTTCAATAGGGTCAGGCTCCTGAATGGCGTAAGTTTTGCAGCCTGTTATATCCATTTCGTTCAAAATGTCAACCATGTTTTCATATCGGGCACCTTTAAGCATTTTAATCAGCACGATGGCCTCTCTTTTTGCGCCTTTGCTGTTTAAAGGACAAGTGTTAGGCACTTTCTTAATCATATCCAACACTACCTTTCTGATTCCACCATCTTTAGCATCGGGGGCAAATTCTGTTTGCTTTAAACCGGCCACCTGTAAGCCTTCGTAATACCAAACGTGGTCTAAGGTATCAATCAGAATATTTAACACCTGACACTCGCCAATTTCTATTTCGTCCTTTTTATCAACCTTCTTTGGCATATTTAACTGCATGGCGTGCGGTTTGCTTAGCGTAGTAGTTAACATAAAGAAGGTGATTAGCAGGAACGCCAAATCAACCATCGGTGTAAGGTCAACCCGGGTAGACAATTTTTTGGAGCGGACACCACCTTTGTGTTTCCCGCCCCCCCCGGAGGTATCTATTTCTGCCATTTTATTCCAGTTTCTTTTTCGTTATATAAATAACTATTACTTTTTTTCATCTGTTGGCAGCATCACCCGTTCCCGCGCCGGATAATGAAGTTACCAATAAAAAGCGGTGAATATCGCGTGCAGTTAAACCTTTCACTACTTCTTTAACGGGCTGTATATTGGTATCCTTGTCGCTTTTGATGGCAATTTTAATATTGTTGTCAGTGGCATACCTGGCAGATTGTACCCAATCCATCAACTGATTATTAGTTGAATCCATGGGAATACCCGGCATTTTCTTTTGATAAGCCTGTAACTGAGTGCCATTCATATTTAATACACGTGGCAAATCGGCAATAGGGCCACCCCAGGTTTCAATATTACCGAACAAATCCTTCTGGTGGTCGTTCAGGTTTTTCAAATCAGGGTATCTGTCGCCATTGCGGTCAATCAATTGCTGCAGCATCTCATGCCTTGTTTTGCCTTCTGCCAATTGTATGTATGCCTTACCATCTTTATCAAGCAATATGGTAATAGCATCTGTAAATTGCTTGGTTGAACGGGCATTGGGAATATTAACGGCTACTAATTCTTCAGGCTTAAACTTTGCGGTAAGAATGAAGAATGTAAGCAGCAGGAACGATACATCGCACATGGCGGTCATATCTACTGCGGTACTCTTTCTGGGAACTTTAACCTTTGGCATATTTGCTGGTTTTAATACTTTTTAGAACAAAATTACTTCCTTGTTGAAGAGAAAGTTTGAGCTATAGAGTATCCAATCTCATCAATTCCATAAGTTAATTTATCAATCATGTTGGTAAATATGTTATACATGATGATTGAAAGGGCCGAAGTACCGATACCGATGGCAGTATTGATCAAGGCTTCAGATATACCGGCAGATAGTTTTCCCGGGTCAGGATTACCGGTAGTTGCCATAGCCGAGAAGGCGCGTATCATACCCAATACGGTTCCTAAAAGTGCTACCAGCGTCGACACTGAAGCCAAAGTAGCAAGGATAGGCAGGTTTTCTTCCAGGGCCGGCAACTCTAATGAAGTAGCTTCTTCAATTTCCTGCTGAATGTGCTGAACCTTTTGCTCCAGCGTAAACTCAGTATTATTTTCCATTTCCTGGTATTTGTAAAGGCCTTCAACAACTACATTGGCAACCGAACCCTTTTGTTTATTGCATTCAGCAATGGCGCCGTTAATGTCGTTACCATGCAGGGCAGTCTTTACTTTTTGCAAAAATGCTTCCAAAGACCCGGTACCACGTGCTTTGTTAATGGTCAGGAATCTTTCAATAGAGAACGTAAACACGGTTAACAGGAAGGTCATCAAAATAGGAACTATAAAACCGCCTTTGTAAATGATACCAAAGGCATCGCCCGGTATTGGAGTTTCTTTTGTTTCGGTAGTAAAGTGCTTAGGGGCACCAAATACATAAATAAATAATAGGATAGATACTACCAAAGATACCGGAATTACCAGAACGGTCCAGTCAAATCCTGCTTTCTTCTGAGTTGTTGCGCTTGCCTGACTCATGTGTTTTTTACGTTTTTAGTTATTAAAATTGTGTTTTTTGCCTTTTGAAATGGAGCGTAAAAATATCTCTTATTTTCACTTTTCAAAATTTTTGCCCAAAAAAGCAATTACCCCGTTTTCCACTCTTAAAGGGTAATTTACCTGCCATCAAACGCCAATGCTTAACAGTTATTATGTTTTGAGTTAACAGAGATGCACTCTTAGCGAAAATTCCACAAGTCTTTTTCTTTAAATTCGGTAGAAGGCGATTGTTTGTAGGTGAATAGCGTTGTTGTGTTCAGGTGCGCAGGTGTTCAAGTGTTCAGGTAAATACATTGGGCTAACTGTTGCCTTGCCAATCCTCAAGGCATAAAACATTAACGCCTTCGCATCTTAACCTGAAAGCCTGAATACTTGCGCACCTGAATACATGAACACATGAACACATTAACACCTGAACACTTTTTTATTATTTTCACAAAACAAAACGTTCCGATGCAAAAAATAGAAACAGAACTTACCCGAATGCTGGATATTGATTACCCTGTAATTATTGCGCCTATGTTTTTAGTAAGCAATGCTAAAATGATAATAGAGGCATGTAAAGCCGGAATTACAGGGGCCATACCTGCGCTTAATTATAGAACAGATGCCGATTTTAGAAAAGCGCTGGATGAAATAAAAAGCGCTACAGACAAGCCGTTTGGTATAAACCTGATTGCCAATAAATCAAACCTCAAGTTAGATGAGCAGTTAAAGACCTGCCTTGAATATAAGGTAGCGTTTATTATTACATCGCTGGGTTCGCCACGGGCGATAATTCATGCCTGCAAGCCGCTTGGCATAAAAGTGTTCTGCGATGTTATTGATGAGGCTTATGCCACTAAAGTAGAAGCTATGGGTGCCGAGGCATTAATATGTGTAAACAACCAGGCTGGCGGCCATGCGGGTAAAATAGCACCAGTTGATTTGATAAAAGCTATTAAGAAAAGTTGCAAACTGCCTGTTATTTCGGCCGGCGGTGTAGGTAATGGTGCGCAGATGAAAAAGATGATTGATGCCGGGGCCTGTGGCATTTCGATAGGCAGCCCTTTTATTGCCTCTGTTGAAGCCCCTGTTACCGAAGATTATAAAATGGCCTGTGTAAGCCACGGCGCCAAGGACATTGTTATGACCACCAAACTATCGGGCACGCCTTGTACCATCATTAATACCGATTATGTAAAGCAAATTGGCACTGAACAAAACTGGCTGGAACGCATGCTGAACAGCAACAAGCGCATTAAGAAATGGACCAAAATGATTACCTACTATAAAGGCATGAAGAGCCTCGAAAAAGCTGCTTTTGGGGCCACCTACCAAACTATGTGGTGTGCGGGGCCTTCTATAGAATATGTTCATTCTATTCGCCCTGTAAAGCAGATTGTTGAGGAATTGTTGCAGGGGTATTTTGAAAAGGCGGACGTTGCAGCGTTAACTGCTACAGTTTTAAAACAGCCGATGAAAAGCTGACCTACCTGTCGGCAAAGGCAGGTTTATTATGATAAATACAATTAGAAAATGGAAGATTTTTTAACTGTAAATAAGCAGCCAGTCAATAAACTTTAAGTATAAAATGCTCCGGTAAGGTAGTATCTCCGTTATTATATTGGATTTGATCAATAGCGATTATATCGTTCGAGTGCATTAAAGATATTACTTCTTTAATGCCTAAAGCCTTACAGCAGTTTTTGCAATGTACCGGCTGAATATCCAGTTGTTTGGCTTCAAATTTCCATACAGAATTAGAATCCTTTATGCTAACCACACATTCAAATGAAATTGAGGAATACCGGGATTGCGTATTAAGGTCAGTCACTTCAATAGAACCGTTTAAACAGCTTAGTTCGCTGTAATTAATGGTATCCCCGTCCAGGTAAGGTTTGCCATTGATGAGAAGACCAAATTTATTACCCGGGCTTTGAGCAATTGTAAAAAGAGAACAGGCGATAAACAAAACGGTGCCTACACCTTTCATGGCAGCAAATTTTGTAACCAAATTATACGTAATACGGGAAATCCGGGCCTTTTATTCTATTACTACCTTTCTGAAACTGGTTTGTCTGTCATTGGTTAACATAACCAGGTAAACGCCTTTAGCCCATTGCGAAGCATCAACGGTTTCTAATTGCCCGTTAAAGGTTTTGTGCATGAGTTCTTTGCCGGTTAAATCTGCAACTATCAGTTGGGTTTCATCCTCATTTGAATAACTAATCAGAAAATGATTGGATGCAGGATTAGGGTAAACATTAAAAGATAAATCATTTGCAGACGGCTCATTAATACCGGAAACGACTACAGGACGATTGCGAACACTATCGCGGTAAACAATTGAGGTGACGGTTTCGATACCCAGAATATACTGCGTGTTAACTTGCAGCAAAGGCTCTTTTTGTCCGTTGCCTATCCACTTGTATTCGCGTTGTTCCACCAGCGGTACATTAAGGCCTGCATGCAGTGTATCAATATAAACCGAATCATAACCTACTATCTGGGTATACTCCCTTATTACCGGGAATGTACCAAACGGAGTAGTGAGCACACCCCAGCCATCTACCTGGTTTGTGCGGGTTTGGGTATGGAGAACACCACCAATAATAGGCAGGTTGATCTTAAAACTGGATGCACATTGGTCTGCATCGCCATATTTTAGCGGAAATCTGTATAAAGTATCCTTGGCTCCCATGGAAACCTCTGTTGGAATGTTATCGATAGACATACCCAGGCCCTGTTGGATATACGATGAGCTACTTTTGTAAAAGTAGTTATACAGGGCATTGACGGTGAGTAAAGAACTTATATTGATATCCAGGGTTCCGAGGCTTGCCAGGTTAGAGCGGCGCGAATTAAAAGATACGTTAGAAAAATACAGCGCGTAAAGGACATTGGTATTAGTAGGGTTTAACAGCTCGTCAACCCGTTGGCTGCTCCACTGCAAAAACGAATAATCCCAGGTAGTATCGGCGCCGGTTGCTTTGTAATTTAATCCTGAAGGTATATTGGCAATACTGACCCTGTCAGTATCATCTGCATTGGCAAAATCATTTTCGCCAATGGTAATCTGGGCCTTTAAAGAAGTAAAGCAATAAAAAAACAAGACGAGGGTTAAACATGTTCTCATTTTAATAGATTGTTTTCAGGAAAATTAATATTTCAGCGAATGTACAACACATTGAGCAATAAATAACTGATAATTGTTGGTTCATGGAATATTAACAATAAGATGAGCGGTTCTCCGATTCAGATTACTTAATAGAATTATAAAAGTGCTTAGTTTGCAAAAGCGAAATACAGGCCTCTCCCGACCGGCACTTCGTGCGGCCACCCTCTCCATTCTTCGAATAGAGAGGGNNGCGAAGCGATGTCGGGGAGAGGCTTGTATTGAGAGTTAACAATGTAAACAAAAATGAAAAGCAACAAAGCCATATTTAACTGGAGCGGAGGAAAGGACTCATCGCTTGCCCTCCACAAAATATTACAAAATAAGGAGTTTGACATTGCCTGCCTGATGTCGTCAGTGAACGATTATTACAACCGCGTAAGTATGCATGGGGTAAGGGTGGAATTGATGGAACAACAGGCCGCCAGTATAGGATTACCCCTGCAATTGCTCAGGTTACCCGAAATGCCATCGATGGAAGATTATAACCGGGCCATGTTTACCGTTATGCAGGGTTTTAAAGATAACGGCATTGACTACTCCATTTACGGCGATATATTTCTGGAAGACCTGAAAATTTACCGCGAAGGCCAGTTAGCCAAAGTGGGTATGACAGGGGTATTTCCCATCTGGAAACGGGATACTACTGAATTGGTTCAGGAATTTATTGATAAAGGATTTAAAGCCGTTTTGGTATGCGTAAATGAAAAATACCTGGATAAATCATTTGCAGGAAGATTGATTGATGAAAGCTTTCTGAAAGACCTGCCGCCCAACGTTGACCCTTGCGGAGAAAACGGAGAATATCACTCCTTTGTTTTTGATGGCCCTATTTTTAAAACACCTGTTGCATTTGAAAAAGGAGAAGTGGTTTACCGCAAATACGATAAGGGCGAGACGGATAATTTCGATACCGGGTTCTTTTACCTTGACTTGCTACCCAAGGCAAATACAATAGAACGCTGATTTATTATGATGATTATGATTAATACATAATACAATTATAATTTACTCACCTTATCATTACCATTTTACCTGAACACATAAACACCTGCGCACTTGAACACAATTTCTCAAACAGCTACGCTGTGTTCTCTCAAAGCATCATTCAGGGAAGTTTTTTTATCTGTCGACTCTTTACGGGTTCCTATAATCAACGCACAAGGTACCTGGAATTTGCCTGCCGGAAAGTCCTTGGTATAACTGCCGGGTATAACTACCGAACGCGGAGGTACATACCCTTTATATTCTCTTGGCTCCGGCCCTGTAACATCAATAATTTTGGTAGACATGGTAAGCACTACATTGGCCCCCAACACAGCCTCGCGTTCAACACGCACACCCTCAACCACTATACAACGCGAACCTATGAAGCAATTATCTTCAATTATAACCGGTGCGGCCTGTATGGGTTCAAGCACCCCTCCTATTCCTACTCCACCACTCAGGTGAACGTGTTTACCTATTTGTGCACAACTGCCCACCGTAGCCCAGGTGTCAACCATGGTGCCTTCATCCACATAAGCGCCTATATTAACGTAGCTGGGCATCAGAATTACCCCTTTGGCAACAAAGCTGCCATGTCGGGCAATGGCATGAGGTACTACCCGCACCCCCAATTCTTTATAATTTCTTTTTAACGGAATCTTATCATAAAACTCAAACGGGCCTACTTCAATGGTATGCATTTGCTGGATTGGGAAATACAATATCACGGCTTTTTTTATCCATTCGTTAATTTTCCAGCCATCAGCGTGGGGCTCGGCTATGCGGATAGAACCCTTATCAAGCAGCTCTATAATATGCCTGATGGCATCCTGGGTTGGTTTCTGTTGCAAAAGGCTGCGGTCTTGCCAGGCATGCTCAATTTGTTGCTGAATTGATGTAATATTGTCCATTTGAGTGATTTTTGAAACATGGCAATGATAAACTGTTTGTAATTGCTTTGAAAATTTTTACCCGTGTTTTTGTATAATGTATAAATTTGGCGCTTGCATTTAAACAACACTTATGAATAGATTGACAGTTTTGGTTGTGGCGTTGGCTATATTTTCATCGTTCTCGCTGAAAGCTCAGATATTCATTAACACCGGTAATCCGGACCTTAAAGATTACGTTAAACAGGATTCAAACGCCGTTATCTGGGATGGGGGAAAGAACATTCCTATTCCTCGAAATGTGCCTCAGGACGCTCCTGCTGCAGCGCAAACCGCTGCTACACCTGCCAATCATATCAGCACTGCAAGCAAACAGGATAAGCCCTCAAATAAACAACCCGTGGCTAAAAGCAACAATGCTGACCTGAATAGTATAAACCATCCGTCAGTTGGACACGTCAACCAGGCCAAAGCGGTTTCGGCGCCTACAGCTATAGTGGCAAAACCAAAAACCAACCATATAGACAAAACAAATGGCGATAACCAGGCCATTAAGAACCGTGAAGACCAGCAAGCCGCAGCAGCCAGCCATAAAGAACCTGTGCCCGATTATCCTTCTGATGCGCAGGTAGGCCATTGTTACGCACGCTGCCAGGCCCCGAATGTGTATGATTTGAAAGAAGAGGTTGTTGTGGATAAACCCGCTTCAGTTAAAATAGAAACCATACCCGCTGTTTACGAAACTGTAATGACTACTGTAGTTATGGTTCCCGAGGGGAAACGCATTATTACCATACCTGCGCAATACGAAACGGTAGAGGAAAATAAACTTGTAGCCCCTGCCTCTCAAAAATGGGTAAAAACAGGTACCAGCAAAAATTGCTTTTCTACCAACCCAAAAGATTGCGAAATATGGGAGTTAAAGCAGGTTGATGCAGTGTATCAGAAGGTGAGCCGTAAAGTTGAAGTAGTGCCTGCATCAGTTAGGGAGGAAATAATACCGGCTGTAACCAAAGAGGTGCCTGTTCAAAAAATTGTGAAGCCAGGTGAGCAGATTAAAACTGAGATACCGGTTACCTATAAAACCATTATGAAAAAGGTGCTGGTAAAAAAAGGCGGTGCTTATGAGTGGAAAGAAATTTTGTGCGACCAGGATATTACCGAAGGCAAAATAAACCAGATACAGGAAGCCTTAGTACGCGAAGGTTACGACCCGGGGCCGGTTAACAATCAAATGACCGAATCTACCAAACAAAGCATCATCAGGTTTCAGAAAGATAAGGGCTTACCGGTGGGTAACCTGAATATTGAAACTTTGAAGGCGTTGGGGGTTAATTAATACAAGTGTTCATGTGCGCAGGTGTTCATGTGTTCAGGTGATAAAGTGCGAAGGTGTTAATGTTTTGCTTTATCAGTTGGGGTTGCTGGGTTGTTTTGGTTGGCCAATGTTTGTTTGGCTTCTTCTAAAAATTTATCGGGGTCTTCGTCCCAGTGTTTTGCAACAGTTAATGCCTTTGTAATTATTTCTTTTGCCAGGGGTAAGAAATCAGAAAATGGCAACGCCGATACTAAAGTTTCTTTTGCAAAACTCAAAGCCTTTGCTTTATCAGGTGCGCCATAAGTGAATAATAAGGCCAAATTACATGTGGTTCCAGCCGCATCAAGTGAAAATGTTTGTGGATTCGTTTTAGCTAAATTTCTGCGTATTACCAGCGCCTCCAGGTAAGTTTGTTCTGCTTTTGTAAATTCTTTTTTAACACTCAATAAATTCGCTAAATTATTAAGCGTCATTGCAACATCACCTAAAAAAGTTTGTGGATTGGTTTTAGCTAAGTTTTTGTAAACATCCAGCGCTTCCTGGTAACCTTGTTCCGCCCTTGCAAATTCATTTTTCTCCATCCATAAATTCGCTAAATTATTAAGCGTAACTGCAACATCAGGTAAAAACGTTTGCGGATTGGTTTTAGCCAAATTTCTACGAATTTCTAGCGCCTCCTGGAAAGCTTGTTCTGCTTTTGTAAACTCATTTTGAATCGCCCATAAATTTGCCAAATTATTAAGCGTCATGGCAACATCGGGTAAAGTTTTCGGATTAATTTTAGCTGAGTCTTTATAAATTTCCAGCGCTTCATTATAAGCTTGTTCGGCTTTTTTAAATTCGTTTTGATTCGCCCATAAATTTGCCAAATTATTAAGCGTNNCAGCACATTATTTTGACTTCTTTCAGGAGCGTCTCTTAAAAGTTTCAGCGCCAACTCATAAAATTGCTCTGCCTTATCATAATCATTTATTGTCTGATAGATACGGCCTAAAGCAAAACAAACCCCTGCATCACCCTTATTCCATTCCAAATTATAAGTATTCAGCAGCCGAACCATTTCTGCTTCAGTACCCGGTATTTTTACATAGCAATCCAATAAAGGGATAACAATTTCATTAGCTATCTTTTTGCGGTCAAGGTTTTGAGTAAGGGCTTCATTAAGTTGTTCATGCAATAATTTTACACGGGCTTCAAGGTGAACTATATTGGTGTTTGCTTTAGCCGTTTCGCCGATAATATATTGGGCGGTTTTGTTATCGCCGTCTATTAATTCCTCCGGCCTTTCAAAATACAGGTTGGCAGTAATGCGCTGGCTGTAAAGGTCAATAGCCTGGCGGCTTAATTGTGGTAAAGAATCGGTGGTTACCCAAAAAAGAACAGGGATATTAAATTCTAATAAAGCTTCGCGGCTAAAGTTAAGTTGTATTAATATTCCGGGGTTCTGCCTTTCGTTTAATGCATAGTCAAGGTCTGCAATTATCAAGCCCGCGGTTTCTGGATTTTGTGATAGAAAAAGCTGTAATTGTGTTAAAGGATGGGTATTGCCATCACCTTTACGGAAAGAAAAAACACGGATTGTTTTGTGCTTGCCCTGTAGCAAAAACTGTATTTGCTCATTTACCCTTTGCTGCAGCAGCTCATCATTGCAAACGGCAAATAAAAAAGCCCCGTGACCGGTATTCATAAAAAACCTCTCTAACGAGTGGATATTGTTTTCGTACTGTATATTACTATCTGCCATTCCTTAAATGAGATTTCTCCCTTTTAATATTTCGCGCACTATGGGGTGCACGTCGCACCGGCCTTCGCCGTTATAACCAAGTATGCACAGGTTTTGCAATAAATCAAGCGTTGGGCCATCGTTCCTGACTTCTTTCGTGGTGCTTGTTGCAGCGGCTACTAATGCATCGTAATAAGCATCTACTGTTGTAATAACTGTATTATTAATCCGCTTTTCGGCAATCGTATTTGAGTAATCCCTTTTTAGCGCCAGAAAACCGTATTTAAAATCCGCTTCGGTAATAACTTTTCTTTTATGATTTAAAGCGCTGTCGGCGGCATCAACAATCAATTTGAATAAATCGCGTATACAGCCGCCGCTCATTTCAACAAATTTGTTCAGCACATCATCGCTTTCAAATGAACCTGCCCCTATTCTTTTTGTAACAATATGTTTCAGCGCATTCCTGCCGGCCTGGTAAGGGGCCCCATTTTGCCCGTTAATTTTTACCATTGGCAGTAAAAATTTTTTGGTAAAATTACCTTCAATAATATTGGCATTGGTATGATGGCAAAGCGATATTGGATAAGTAAAAATAACGTTCGCATTCAGGCTGGTAAGTACATTGCTATGCTTAAAAAATAAATCTTCCGAACTGTCAACGCTCAATTTATCCAAATCTTCAATTACAATCAATAAACCTTTTTTGCCGGTACCTTTTAATTTCAGCAACACTTCCCTGATTAAGTCGTTGCAGTGTTCAATAAAATCAGACAAACGGCGTTCCACAACTTCAGTAACCGTTTTTTTAATATTGTAACTTAGGTTACTTGATGCCCTTATTTTTGCAAAGAATTTAACTAACGACAACACATTAATTTTTCCTTCAGCCCCGGCCTCAACTTCAACCGCGCCCGATGCTTTCCTTACGGTTTCTATCTCTTCAGTTTTAAGCCATGCGTAAATCGAGTTAAGCAGGTTTTCACTTACAGGCAATTTTGCATCGTCCACAGCCTTGAAAAGCTTCTCCATAGTAAGTGTAACCAGTTCAACGTAGTTCAGGTTAACAGTATCTAACTCCTTAATTACCGAATAGCTAACCACAATAAAATCGCTCTCAATTTCTTTTTTCAGGCGGTTTAATTCTGTGCTTTTACCACAGCCCCTATAACCCGAAAACAATATCTGTTGTTTGCCCGCCGGGTCGCCATAAAGCCTTCTTTGCAATGCTAAAATCGGATTATCGCCGCGCGCAGCAAATACGTCCAGGTAATACTTGCTGTCCCCAGGTAAAGCATCTGCGGCAAGTAGTTTATATACTTCTTCAAGAGGTACACTGGTTGGTTGAGTTGACATGTTGTAAATCAGAGATTTATTTCTTCTAAAACCTATTTTAATCGAATTTATGGCCAATTTATGAAAGAACGCCTTTATCGTTGACAAAAAGATATTGCTGGTAACAAAGATAATCAGAGCTGTTAAAATCACTAATTTATTAAGTCGCAGCTAAAACTATGATTGCCCAAAACATTAAAAAATCGTAATAACCTACCATCCATCATACTTTTTCCGTTAGTTTGGCTTTGTATTAGCATCAACCATTTAAAACCAAAACATGAAAATGAAATTTGTTCTGTTACTAGCCTTGCTTACCGCCGGCTTTACAAACTCCCAGGCGCAATTCCTTAAAAATCTTGGAAATTCAGTAGGTGTTCCTACTTCAGGGGGCTTTAGCCAGGATGAAGCTGGGCGGGCTATTAAAGAAGCCTTAACCAAAGGTATTACCCATGGCGTTGACCTGGTGTCTGTTGCTGATGGGTACTATAAGAACCCTACTATAAAAATCCCTTTTCCTCCTGATGCACAAAAAGTAGAAAGTGCTTTGCGCTCAGCCGGTTTCGGGCCTAAGGTTGATGAAACCATCGCCTCTTTTAACCATGCAGCAGAAAATGCAGCAAAGGCGGCCACCAAAATATTTATTGACGCCATTCAGAAACTGACGTTAAGCGATGCAATAAGCATTGTTAACAATAAACAACAGGACGCAGCCACCCAGTTTTTAAAAAGAACCACCAGCGACCAACTGGCAGCCGCTTTTAAACCGACTATAAAAGACGCGTTGGATAAAGCAGGTGCAACCAGGTTATGGAGCGAAATAATGACCGATTATAACCGCGTTCCTTTTCATGCAAAAGTTGAAACTGACCTACCCGAATATGTAACCCGCAAAGCCATTGACGGATTATTTTACATGGTTGCCCAGGAAGAAGCCAAAATACGCAAAGACCCCATGGCCCAAACCAGCGATTTGCTGAAGAAGGTTTTTGGCAATGCCAAAATGTAATTCAGAAGTTAGATTTTAGATATTAGAACCGAGAACCAGGACTTGAAAATTTACTTTTGGTTTTAAGTCTTGGTTCTCGGTTCTGGGTGTACGACAGATTTCCCTTTTACTTGGGAAGCGGTTCTCCCGTCCCGGGAGTCAGAGGGTAAGCGAGGCTGCAAAAGGGAAATCTGACGTACACCCTCGGTTCTTGCTTCTAACAGGGCAATCGGGTCTAAATTTNNACATAGCCCACGATTTAAATCGTGGGCTATGTAAATTGTCGGCAAAAAATGGTTTTAACCATTTAAATGAAGCCAAAATTTTCCAGACCCGATTGCCCTGTTGATTCTAATATCTCTCTATAGAAATTTCTTATCTTCGGCAAGTCCATTGCACCGAAAAAGTGAGCTGCCCCGATGAAAAAATTACTACCTCTAAGTATTGTCTTTTACTTATTTGCGTTCAATGCCTTTGCCCAAAGTAATGTAGGCATAGGAACACCAACACCCGACCCCAGTGCAATTGTTGAAATGCAAAGCACCACTCAGGGTATGTTAATTCCCCGGGTTACAACTGCGCAGCGTTTGGCTATTGGCTCGCCCGCTAATTCGTTAATGGTTTATGATGCTGACCTTAATTGCTTTTACTTTTATTCTACGCCCTTAGCCCAATGGGTTAGTATGTGTACTTTAGGGGTAACGGGGGCAACAGGTTCGGCCGGTGTTGCAGGCCCAGCAGGGGTAGCGGGAGTAACAGGTATCATCGGCTCTACTGGTGCAGTTGGAGCTACAGGAGTTGGCCTCGCCGGCCCTACAGGCACCGTAGGTGCAACGGGGCCGGTTGGTTGTACCACTAACAATTACCTGGTAAAAAGCACAGGCCCCGGCGCTACCTGCAGTATTATTAATGATAACGGAACCCAGGTAGGTGTAGCTACCCTGGCCGGTTACCGCATAGTAGATGTGGCCGGAGATATGCGCTTAACGCTGGCAGGGGTAAGCCTGACCACCAATAACGCGGCCCAACTGGAATTATCAAATGGTGGAAGCGGTAATGCCAACATGACTTTTAATAATACGGGTGTTTGGGGAGCTAACCTGGGACTTGATAACGACAACTGGTTAAGTACCCGGGGATTCTCGGCAAACACAGGTTTTACCAATTTTAAGGCTGGTGCTATTATGGCTACACCGGGTTTAAACGGCATTGGTTCTATTCTTTTCAACGACCTTAATGGCAACGGTATTGCCGATAACCTTACCTCTGAAATAATACTCAGCAAGGATGCTACAAACTCATACCTCTACCCTTATGGCACCGGTAATACCAATAACACACTTTTTATAGGGTCAAGCGTTATTACCAATCTTTCGGTAAACGGAGCAATCCGCTCGTATGGCGGCAATATATATTTAGACGGAATAGTTAACAGCAGCGGGTATAAACTGGTATTTGCCGATGTAAATGGTACGCTGGTAAAGGGCAGCGTTCCTACCGGAACTGATAAGCCTATTTACATACAAAGGTTTACCTGCAGCTGCGACAATCCTACCCGGAATACTACCGTTTCGACAACCGATTATACAGCCGTAATGGTGGGTTTTAATACCAACTCTAACGGTGCATCTAACAGTACCACTTCAATAGTTTATCAATCGGGTGGAACCTGGTGGTTCCATGGCGATGAACAGGGGCCAAATGAAAATTACTGGTATGTAGATATAATGTTTATACGAAACTACCTGGTAAACGATTTGCGCCCAACGGGCACTTATCAAGGCGCGGCTACAGCTTTTTAAACAGATTTTAGATACAGGATTTTAGAAGCCAGACTTTAGGATTAGTCTTAATCGACAAACCGGCTGCAACTTTGGCGGTATACTTGATGTAAAAGGCTGTTTAAAATTAAAGAAAAGAAATACCTGTTAACACAAACCTGCCTGCCGGTAGGCAGGGAACACCAAAAAATATACTCCTTTGTGGCCTTTGTATTGGCATTTNNTTGTGCTCTTTGTGTTAAATTGCATTTGGATTTAATTTTAAACAGCTTCCGGGAGAAATCTGAAGTCTTGGTCCTGGCTTCTTGCCTCTGAAATCTTACTCAGGACTACAGAAATAATCCTCCTCTTCGTAATAGGTTATGGCCTGGGAAACAGCATTGGGCCCATCGCACACCTCCGTACTATTGTTAAGTGTGTTGCAGATATAGGTATTAGGCGTTGCATTTTCGATTGAATCTATTCTGCCGTGGTCGGCAAAATCCTTGGTGCAGGTTTTAACGACAATGGAGCTGTCACTCTTCAGTTCGCAGTACGAGCAGTATTGATTACATTGGTAACAAGACTTTTTACAGGAGCCCACCGTAATTACAAGCAGTAAGAGGGAAAACAGCACAATTGGGTTTCTCATAGATACAGATAGAACGCCGCGTTCAAAAATTATTATTGTTATTTTTTGAGTGGTGAAAATAAAATAATTTTCTTTGCCACCGCTAAAGATGGTATTGCTTATGTAAAAATACAAAATACCATAATAGGGAATCCTATGAAAATCAGGAGCACTACCCGCCGCTGTAAGTTCAGTTAAAGGTTCTGACAATAATTTGCCACTGCTGCGTTTAAGCGGAACGGAAAGGTGTCAGAAGCAGGAACAAGCCAGAAGACCTGACTTCAGCAATATATTTTCAATGCTTTCCGGAAGTTAAAAGCCGTGAAAAGAAACTTATGGAACGTTTCTTTTGCTTCTTTTAACTTTCAGAACGCTTTTTCGATTAAAAAACATTTCAGAAATGAAAAAAACAGACCTGGTTGTTGTTGCCTTATTTTTTACGCTTTTTGCCTCCTCGCAGGCCACTGCAACTTTTGAAGACCTGACCCTGGGGGTTGACACTTACTGGACAGGTTCTAACCTTGCCGGCGGATTCAGGGATGGTAATGCTTATTTCGAAAACCAATATGATACGAGTTGGGCAGGTTTTGTGTATTCAGACAAAACGGATATTGTTACTGCAGGATATTATAATCAGGGAAGTTCCATTAGCGGTAGCGGTTATGCAGGCTCAAATAAATATGCCGTTGCCCATGATGCCGGAAACGGGAATGTAAAAATAAGGCTTGCAGGAAATGCAGCCGGAAAAACCGCAGGCGGGTTTTACGTTAATAATACTACCGATGCCTATTTGTCAATGCTAAACGGCGGCGGGCCGGTACATGCTTTTGATACAGCAAATGCAGATTATTTTCTGCTGAGCATTACCGGCTGGCATGGTGGTAACCCTATTAATGATACTATTAATTTTTATCTGGCCGATTACCTGGATTCAGATGGTGTAGAACCTTATATCGTTAATACCTGGCAATGGGTAAGCCTGCTTGAACTGGGCAATGTTGACAGCCTGGTGTTCAGCACGTACAGCTCGCAAAACTCCTATGACACTATTTTTGGCGTTTCAGGTTCGGATAGTATTATTTATTCTTCTTCCGCCACACCGGCTTACTTTGCAATGGACAATTTTGTTACCGTTGACTTGCCCACCATTTATGATACTTTACTTTACAACGTAGACACGCTGATAAATGTATTGGTGAATGTAGTTGATACGACTGGCGGCCCTTTTACCGTGCATTTTATCAGTAATACCGTTCCGGGTGCATCAATATTGGTGATAGATTCAACAAACCTGATATGGTATATACCTGAAGATGGCGTAGTAGGATATGATACCGTATTTTATACTATTTGCAACAGCCAAAATCAATGCGATTCGGCAATACTGATTATTGACCTGCTTAGCCCAACGGGCCTGCGCCAGGTAAATGCGCTGCAAACCAAAGTATATCCTAACCCTTGTGGTAATTCATTCTCGCTCTATCATACAGGTGATGTAAAAACAGTTGAGTTGTTTGACATGGAAGGAAGATTATTGCGGACAGTTCCCTGCAACGCAGGTGAGTTAGTAACTGGTATAAAAACTGATGACCTGGCAGCAGGCCCCTACATTGTAAAGGCCATTTCAGACCAGGGTGTTGGCATGGCCAAAGTTATTAAAGAATAATATTTTTTGATTATAACATAGTTTTTTGCATGACCTTACAGCAATAATAAAGAGGCCGTCAGGGCCAGGGGATTGCTCAAACTATGTACATAGCATGCTATGTTTACAAATTATTCAGGTAATATTTTGCGTCCTGAGTATAAAATAATTTTCTTTGCCGCGCTAAAGGTGGTATCCGTAACGTTAAGTGACGGATGCCCTAATAGGGAATCCTGTGAAATTCAGGAGCAGTACCCGCTGCTGTAAGTTCTGTTAAAAGTTCTGACAATCATTTGCCACTGTTGCATTTAAACGCAACGGGAAGGCGTCAGAAAAAAGGAACGAGCCAGAAGACCTGCCTTCAGCAATATATTTTCAATGCTTTCGGGAAGAAAAGCCGCGATCTGAAACCTATGGAACGTTTCATTTCCCTCTTTTAACTTTCGGGGCGATTTTTTCAATTAAACTTTTTTTCCTATGAAAAAAATCAACCTGTTTATTGTTGCCTTATTTTTTGCCCTTTTTGCCTCCTCACAGGCCACTTCCACTTTTGACACGCTGACTTTAGGTGTGGATACCTTTTGGAATGGCTCGGACATGGCGGGTGGCTTCTCTGATGGCCACGCTTATTTTGAAAACCAATATGATACCGCTAGTGGTGGATATTGGGGAGGCTTTAGTTATTCAGACAAAACAGATTCGGTCACCCAGGGGTATTTGAACCAATACAGCGCTATAACGGCTGGTGGCTTTAACGGCTCAAAAAATTATGCTGTTGCTTACGATGCCGGTTATGGTAATGTAGTTGTAAGGCTGACACAAAACGCACTCCACAGGGCAGTTGAAGGTTTTTATGTAACCAACACAACGTATACTTATAAAGATATGCTGAATGGCGACAACTTTGGAAATCTACCATTTACTCCTGATTCATCAGACTTTTTGTTATTGCACATTACCGGATGGAAGAGCGGGATACCGGTTGGCGATACGGTAAACTTTTACCTGGCCAACTATACCTTTCCTGACACTACTAAAAACTATATAGTGAAGACATGGCAATGGGTAAACCTGCTTGCATTGGGCAATGTTGATAGCCTGGTATTCAGCATTACGGGTTCAAGAAACGATTCTTATGGATTAGAGACCCCATCGTATTTTGCTATGGATAATTTTATTACTGCCGATCTTCCGGTTACTTACGATACCATTCTTTATAACCAGGATACCTTGCTGAATGTGCTGGCCAATGTAGTTGATACCACAGGCGGGCCTTTTACAGTTGAAGTTGTAAGCCGCACTATACCGGGATCAACTGTAGTTGATTCTTTAAATGAAATCTGGTATTTTCCGCAAGATGGTGTTGTGGGATTTGATACCGTTGTTTATGCAATTTGTAACGCCGCTAACCAATGCGACACCAGCGAAATAATAGTTGATGTTCTAAGTCCAACCGGTATCCGCCGGATAAATGCGCTGCAAACCAAAGTATATCCTAACCCTTGTGGTAATTCATTCTCGGTTTACCATACCGGTGATGTAAAAACTGTTGAGTTGTTTGATATGGAAGGCAGGCTGATAAGAAGCATACCATGTAATGCCGGCGAACTGGTTACAGGTGTTGAAACGGCAGACCTTTCAGCGGGTACCTACATTGTAAAGGCCATTTCAGACCAGGGTATTGGCATAAGCAAAGTTATTAAGCAGTAATACTTTTGTATGCGTTGCAACAGGTTAAAAACATGTTTACCGATTGTTGTTCTGCTGTGTTTTTCTCAGGCGGCATGGGCGCAGTTTGCGCCGCAAACAGACCTGGCGGGAACCACAGCCATACCCGGCGACTCATCGGCATTTGTTGACTGGGCTTCGGGCTGTACTGTTCAACGCGGCCCTCAGAACATTGCAGATACCTCACTGGGCCTTGCAAGTGCCGGAGAAAATTCTGATGCTTTGGGCATTTCAGATGATGCTACAGTAAGCTTAGGAGACGGGGGTAGCGCCATTGTTACTTTCAACCACCCGATATATAACGGCCCCGGCTTTGATTTTGCCGTTTTTGAAAACGGGTTTATGACCAACGATTCAAACATGGCTTTTCTTGAATTGGGCTTTGTCGAGGTAAGTACTGATGGCATCAGGTATGTTCGCTTTCCGGCTGTAACTAATGTGCAGGATACTTTTCAACTTAACAACGATGGGTCTATAGATTGTTCGCAACTATATAACCTGGCCGGTAAGTATATTGCAAGATACGGCACACCTTTCGATTTGCAGGAACTGGTAGATAGCCCCGGAATTGATGCAAATAATATAAACTATGTTAAAGTGATTGATGTGGTAGGTTCTATAGACAGCGCTTATGCAACATACGACCATAACGGCCATATAGTAAACGACCCCTGGCCTACACCTTATCCCTCGTGCGGTTTTGACCTGGATGCGGTAGGCGTTATTAATTCGAAGGGCGCCAGCGCAATAGAAGAAGTTTCCGGGAATGATGCAATAAAAATATATCCCAATCCGGTACACAGAGGTAATCCTTGCAGCGTTCAGTTGCCCGGAATTGCCGGTAACATCAGGCTGTATGATATAAGCGGTAAACTACTTAACCAGTGGCCTGGAACAGGCAATAACGGCTGGCAGCTTATAAGGACTGCCAATTTAAGTGGTGGGGTTTATTTTATTTCTGCCGAAACCCCCATTGGTCAATACAACACAAAATTGATTGTGGAATGAAAAAGATGCTGATATATCTTTTTGTTTTCCCAATCTCTGCCTCCTTAGCGCAGGGCATAAAAGATACTATCAGGCTTGATGAAGTAGTTAAAATTGAGCAAGCCCCGGCCAATAATGATGCCTCGCCGTTTACCGATGTAAAATACCGGCAGGGCGAAAGGCTGAGTGATGCTTTAAACGAATTCTCATCTGTTTATGTAAAAAGTTACGGCAGCGGAGGCCTGGCTTCATTAGCCATACAAGGGACCTCGGCAGAGCAAACGGCTATTGAATGGAATGGTGTTAAAATTAACGCCCCATCGCTTGGCCAGGTAGACCTATCGTTGTTTATGCTGGGTATGCAGGACGAACTTCAACTGGTACGCACCGGTTACGAAGGCACCATAGGCGGCACACTGCAAATGAACAATGAAGTAAAACGCGATAGCGGATTTTCTATTGGTGCTACTTTACGTGCAGGCAGTTTCGGAACTTATGAGGCCGCTGCCGATGCTGATTATGCAAAAGATAAATTTTCGGGTGCCACAAAGTTCAGTTTCATTTCAGCCCAGAATAATTTCCCATATACCAATAACTACGCTGCAGGAAACCCAACAGTAATTCAAACCAACGGAACGGTAAGGCAGTTTTCGGTATTGCAGCAACTGAATGCCAAAATAAATCCGGCAAATGAGCTCAGTTTTTTTGTTTGGTATAGCGATGCAGACCGGCAAATACCCCCCATTATGAGCCAACCGGCAGATAAACAGGTGCAGGATGATTATTCAATCCGCACTATGGCCACCTGGCAGGGAATGATAAAAAAATGGAAGCTGAAATTAACCTCTGCATACCTGGATGACTGGATGCGCTATACCGACCCCAACGCCTTGCTCAACGAGGTTTATGTAACTCATGCCCTGCGTAATAACTTCGATTGCTCGTATACCTTTCCCTTTAACCTTAGCTGGAAAGCTGAATTGAATTACGACCACGAGTGGGCCAATATCAACGAGTACGGTTCCGTAAAAACACGAGATATAGTTGGATTAAAAACCTATGCCGATTATTATTTTCTGAACGGATTTAAGCTGCACGCAGGGTTTAGGGAAGACCTGGAAAATAAGCAGCTATCTGCATTTTCGCCCGAGCTTGGTTTGAATTATACCGGCAAAATAAATGCGCTTAACCGGTATGTGCTGGGCTTTGTTGCCTCGCGCGATTTCCGTTTCCCAACTATGGACGAATTGTATTGGATACCCGGAGGTAACCCGGATTTGCAGGAAGAAAAATCGTGGAACGGCACCATACAGGCAAAATATGATTACCGGAAGATGGTGGATGTTACTTTATCTGATTTTTACATTTATGTAGATAACTGGATACAGTGGATACCCGATGGCGATAACTGGGATGCCGAAAATTTCCGCCGCGTATTTTCGCGCGGGCTTGAAGCCAGCCTGCATTTGAGCAATGCTGACGAAACAAGGCCCGATAAATTTGCCGTTCATTTTAGTGCCTCATATACCTATACCAGGGCTACCAACCTGGATGCCTTTTCAGCCACCGATGCATCAAAAGGCATGCAAATGATTTATGTGCCCTATCACAACGCCATGGCCGGGCTGCAGTTTGAATACCGGCGCTTCTACATCCGCAGCGTAAATAACTATACAGGCATGGTTTACACCGCTACTGATAATTCCCAATCGCTCAACGGATATTTTACCAGTAACCTGGAGGCAGGGAAAGATTTTGTAATTAAGCATATTAACGTGGGTTGCTCATTTAAAGTAAGCAACATAGGCAACCTGCAATATCAGGTAGTAGCCCAGCGGCCAATGCCAGGAAGAAGTTTTGAAGGCACTATCCGTTTTAAATTTATGAGCTGATGAAAAACTCAATAATATGCGTCATTGCGAGGCTTTGCGAAGCAATCCCGAAACTACTTGCGACTGGTCATTACGCCTTACTAATAATCTTCCTTCTAACAATTTCTTCCTGTCATAAGCCGAAAGACAATCCTGTTAGCTCACCCACAACAAAAGGCGTTTTTATAACCAACGAGGGAGACTTTAACAGCGGGCAGGGCGAAATTTCGTTCTACAATCCGGTAACTGATTCAGTTAGCAATGGCCTTTTCTATGCGGTGAATGGCTATAAACTGGGCGATGTAGTTCAGTCCATGTATATCAAAGATTCCACCGGGTTTATTGTTGTCAATAACTCTGCAAAAATTGAAGTGGTAAAGATTCCCTCGCTGAAACATGTTATCACTATCACCATTCCTAATTCATCCCCACGCTATTTTTTACCTGTTAACGATAGCGTTGCTTATGTAACTGACCTTTACGGAAGCGGGGTGCACGTAATTAATTATAACACCGGAGCATTGATAACAAACATAACCGGCCTGGCTGAGTGGACAGAACACCTGCTTATGGTAAACGGAACTGTTGTAGTTGAAGAACGGAGCCTTTTAACCAATCCGGTTACTACCGGCAGCATTGTTACCATTAATCCGGCAACCAACACTTTTATGCAGCGTTACTCATTTGCCGGAAGCAATGTAGATGGCGTAGTGAGCGATAATCAGAACCGCGTTTGGTTTGGTATGGATGCCGATAGCACAGCCAATATACCGGCAGCTATCTATTGCCTCAATACCAACATGTCGTTGAATAAGCGGATTGTTTTAGGAATCAGCCGTACCGCATCTAACCTGAAGATAAATGGCACCGGTGATGAAATATATTATTTCGATAACAATGGCGTAAATGCAATTTCAATTAATGATACCGTTGCGCCCGTAAATCCATTCTCACCGGTTAACGGGCGTAATTTATACGGGCTGGGTGTTGACCCCGGCAATGGTGATTTGTATACCTCTGATGCTCTTGACTATGTACAGCGGTCGGAAGTTTACAGATATGACAAGAATGGTAATTTAATTCAGGTTTTTACGGCAGGAGTTATTTCGGGTAATTTTGCTTTTACTTATTAGTATGGGATTTGAAATACAAAATACAAACAGCCAACCCCTTCCGTCCCCTAAAGGGGATACCAGGGCAAAACAGCCGGTCGTCAATTTAAGGTGGCTGTTTGTATTGGCTTTGGTATCCCCTTTAGGGGACGGAAGGGGCGGCACCAGTGCAAACAACGATAGCTTTTTATGGGTTCGGCAATTTTGTATGCGCTCATTCAAATGGCTTGCCACATGCTTATCCATTGCCATAATTATCCTCCCCTCCTGCCAAACCCAAACCCAACAACAAACCAAAAAGCCCTGCACCAAAACCTCATCACTCCCAATAAAATACGCCAAAGGTTTTGCGGTAGATTATTATGATGGTTTTAAAATAATAACCATCAGGGACCTGAAAGATTCAGCCAAGGTATTGCAGCAATTTGTTTTACTGCCAGCTAATAAGCCCGCCCCTGTTGGTTTCGAAAATGCTGAACTGATAAGCACACCGGTACACAAAACAGTTTGTGTTTCTATCAGCACCACCGGCGAAATGGGTGTTTTAAATTTACTGGATAGCATTGCGGGCGTTACAAATGCTGAACTGATATACAACCAGCAATTGCTTGAAAAAATAAAAACCAATCAGATTGCAGATGTTGGCAAGCAGGAAATTAATTATGAAAAACTGGTTGAGTTACACCCCGCATTTGTATTTACTTCAGGCGGGTATGATGGCGGTGATAAACTGCAATTAAAGCTAACATCCCTGCATATTGAAAGTGTTCCTGACCTTGATTTCAAAGAGCAAGACCCTTTGGCCCGTGCCGAATGGATAAAATTTATAGCTGCATTTTATGGAAATGAGAAACTTGCCGACCGCGTGTTCAATGGCATTGAAAGCCGCTATCTTTTGCTTAAAACCTTAGCGGCAAAGGCAACTACGCAACCCACAGTTTTCTGCAACCTTCCTTTTAAAGAGATTTGGTATATGCCCTGTGGCGAAAACTACATGGCGCAGCTGATAGCAGATGCCGGTGGTAATTTTTTATGGAAAGATGCCAAGGCTACCAACGGGTTAAACCTGAACCTGGATTACGAAGCGGTATATAACAAGGCTGCCAATGCCGGGTTCTGGATAAACACAGGCTTTGCGGCATCGCTGCACGATATTGAAACTGCCGACAAGAAAAATACTTTGTTCAAAGCGTATAAAACAGGGAACATATACACCAACAACAAACGCAACACTATAGCGGGTGGTTTCGATTTTTGGGAATCGGGGGCAGTTAAACCAGATGAGATACTGGCTGATTTAATAACTATTTTTCATCCGGAGTTATTAAAAGACCATGACTTATATTATTATCAAAAACTGAGATGACGAGCTTATTAAATTTTAACGTCATTGCGACCAAAATCTCCCTTCTCCGCAGAGTCTCCCTTTCCGGCTTTGCGGAATGGGGACTCTGCGAGGAAACGATCATCAACTGTATTATTATCAAAAGCTGAAATAAAGATGAGCGCAAGTAGAAATACCATCCTCTTTATTTCCTTCACCATACTTATGCTGCTGGCGTTTGTTGCCCAGTTACTAATAGGCTCGGTTAAAATTCCTTTCAGCCAGGTTGTTGCCATTCTTTCAGGAAATCATATTGATAATGAAGCGTGGACCAATATTGTTATCCAATCGCGTTTACCCGGTGCACTGGCGGCGCTGTTTGCGGGCGCCGGGCTATCTATCAGCGGTTTGCAGATGCAAACGCTTTTCCGCAACCCGGTGGCAGGGCCTTATGTGCTGGGTATTAGCTCCGGTGCAAATTTAGGGGTAGCTGTTTTTATATTGGCAGCCTCGGCATTTGGCCTGGCACCTCAAACGCATATCATTAGCGGCTGGGGTATTATTATTGCGGCATCGTTGGGGGCTACCGCCATATTCCTTATCATTTTTATGTTGTCGTTCAGGTTAAACGATGTGGTGGCTATTCTGATCATAGGTTTAATGATTGGTGGGGGCATCAACGCGGTTATAGAAATCATGCAATCGTTCAGCAGCAGCGAAGCACTTAAAAGTTATATCATGTGGAGCTTTGGCAGTTTCAGGTATGTAAGTCTGGCGCAAATATTTTACCTGGTTACTATTGTAACTATCGGTTGTGCGTTCTCTTTCTTCTTATCAAAACCATTAAATCTGTTATTGCTGGGCGATACGTATGCCACCAGTTCGGGCCTCAGCCTTCGGCCAGCTAAGGTGATGGTGGTATTGTGCACCAGTTTGCTTGCCGGCAGTATTACCGCATTCTGTGGCCCAATTGGATTTGTGGGCCTGGCCGTTCCGCATGTAGCACGCGCTATTTTCAAAACTTCCGACCATAAAATATTAACGCCTGCGTGTATTATCCTGGGTGCCGCTATTTGTTGTTTATGTAACGTTTTAGCCTCCTCGCCGGGCTCCGACTATATTCTGCCAGTAAATGCCATTACTTCGTTATTAGGCGCCCCTGTGGTTATCTGGATTATTTTAAAACAAAAGAAAGTATAACCATGCTACATGCCGAAAATATGAGCATTGGTTACCGGAAAGAAAAGCACATTTTCTCCGGTATCAATTTTACTGCAGAGGCCGGTGATATGATAGGGCTTTTGGGAGTAAACGGCATTGGCAAATCAACTTTGCTACGCACTATTGCTGGCTTGCAGCAACGTACCGGTGGTAAACTTGAACTGAATCGCACCGACATTCATGCCTTACCGGTGGCAGAAAGAGCCCGCCAAATAAGCATAGTGCTTACCGAACGGCTTTTTATTGATAACATAACCGTAAAAGGTCTGGTTGCCCTGGGCCGCACCCCCTATACCGGTTGGTTAGGCAATTTAAGCGATGCCGATAAGCAGGAAGTAGAAAATGTTATCGGCGTAATGAAAATTGAAAAGCTTCAAAACCGTTTTTTTAATGAACTAAGCGATGGCGAAAAACAGAAAGCCATTATTGCCCGGGCACTCTGCCAGCAAACACCGGTTATGATTTTGGATGAACCCACCGCCTTCCTTGATTTCAGAAACAAGCGCGATATACTGGACATACTTAAAACCATTAGTACCGACCTTCAAAAAACCATCATCTTCTCCACCCATGATATTGAGGCCTGCCTTGAATACTGCAATAAATTCTGGATAATGACAGAAGCGGGGGTGTTTAGAGAGATAATGCGAACTGAAAATTTCAGGGAAGAAGTAATGAGGGGATTGGGGCTAGCCAGTTGACTCTGAAATACATTTCGCACGGAGAAGAAATACAGAGGAATGCAATAAAGACATTTTTAAATATCGAAAACCAACAAAGTACGCTCAAAAATAAAAAATGTATTCTCGGCTGTTAACTCCGTGCTCTCCGTGCGAAAAAATGCATTTGAGAATCCTCCTACACCGCCAGCGCCAACTCATCATACACTTTCTCAATAAAGTAGATGGACAGCTTGTTTTTTACTTCTATTGAACGCTTAACCGAGATAAAGAAATCAACCAGTTTTTTAAAGTCGGCGGGTTTTTGGAGGTAGCCGTCGGCGCCTATTTTGTAGCACTCAATCATATCCTTTTTGTAGTCGGAATTGGTAACTACTATTACCGGGGTGCCTTCCAGGTCAATATCGGTCTTTATTTTCGTTAACACTTCGCGGCCCGATATTTTGGGCATATTTAAATCCAGCAACACTAAATCAAACTTCTTCCCTAAAATTTTAAATGTATCCAGTGTTTCGCATGCCTCCTCGCCATCATAGGCAAAGGTTAATTCAATCATTTCGGTCAATTCGGCCTCTTTTATGGCCTCCTGAATCAGCCGTACTTCGGCCGGATTATCCTCAATTAAAAACAAGTTGTAAGGCTCGGTGCGTTGAACTGTTAGCATAGGGATGGTTTTGTGAATACTAAAGTATACCCGTATTATCCCGATTTTATCTAAAATTATGAAACGAACGGTGTTGATAATAGCCCTAAGCTACTTAAAAAGATACACTTTTTAATGCCGAAGATGGCATTTCAATAAGATGAGGCCGTTGCCCCTAAAGGGCCCGTAATTGGCAAAAAAGCCCCCTAACGTTACCATCTGCCTGAAAATCAGGCAATTTGACCGTTAGAGGGCCTCTGAATTATTTTATAACAACTACTTCTTCTCTTCTACCCCTTCCTGGTTATCATCGTCGTTAACTTTGATAAGCTTGCCTTTATAGCTTGGGTTTTCCAGGTGTAATATATAGTCTTCAACCTGGTCGGCGCCAATTCTGCGGGCTCTGATCACTTTATCCTGATCCAGGATGTAAATCTGAGGTGTGCTTTGTATATCCCACTCAAAACGGAAATTGCTGTGGCGGTGAGGATCGGCAACGTTTATCCAGTCCAGGTTATTTTTCTTAATAAACTCTTCCCAGGCCTTATAGTTTTCCATTTCCATAATAGCAGCCCCAAAACCTTCAACACTTACACCTTTCTTCTTCAGGTCGTGGTATGCATCGGCAAGCACCGGTAATTCTTTTTTGCAATGGCCACAATCCGGATCCCAGAAAACAAGAATGGTGTATTTGGCCTTAATATCATACAAAGACTTCCAAACGTTTTCGGTAGAGTCGCTTGGCAAAATCAGCTTCTGCGCTTTCTTGCCTACTAACACCGGCTCTAAACGGGTAACGCGGTCGCATATCTTAAACGTTTTAGCAGTATCAACCCATGGGGTTAAGGTAGGCTGAGCGCAGAAATACTTTTTACCGAAGTGAACATAACTGGCATCAAAGCCCATCACTTTGCTGTTGGCCATTTCGTTAAAGATGTAAGTAATAATGTAACGGTATATTTCGCCCTTCTTGTCGGTTTTGTCAATCAGCTCATCGCCTCCGGCATTGATAGAATCGGGTATCTGCACTACGGTTTGGGTCATAAAAGTTTTAAGCTTGTTATGAAACACCGGGCAACGCAGCAGGCGGTCATCGCGTAAGTCAACATTATCCCAATAGTGGGTTTTGTAATAACGCCACTGCCATGCACTGTCAATAATTTTGCCGTTGGCATCTTTAGGCGCGTCTGGTACGGTAATATCCTTCATGGCGTTCAGCATCTTAGCATAAAACAAGTCAGGATATTGGGTCATTACGCTGTTGCGCTTTTCCCTTACCTGTTTGTCTATATCCTGTAACTGGCTGCGGTACTTATCTTTTTCAGCGGGGTCTTTAGCTGCTTTATACAACTTGGCAATAGAGTCCGACAAGGTTTTGTTGCCTTGTAAAAAGTGCATGTCATCGTAAAACAACTTATTTTCCTGCGAGCCTGCAATTTTCAGGTCTTTAGCCATATCAATGGTATCAGTTTCTATAGAGAACTGCGGCTCGGCAATAATAAATTCAAAGTAACGATTGCCTAGTGCCGGAAACACCGCCAGGTAAACGCCACCGGGTATCATCGAATCGCACTTCAGCAAACCGGGAGTGCCGTAGATATCACCTTTCGGCGGATTTGAACCATGCATCTGGTCCGACTTAAACACAACCGAGCCTTTTGAATCGAAATGAACGGTATCTCTTACATACTGCTTATCGCCGTAGTAGTTGGCCAGTATCATAGTAGAGTTTTCAAGGCCTTTTACCGTAATCCTAATGTCCATGCCTCCACCGGTTTTCCCTGCAAAAGCTAACGAGGCAGTTAAAAAGCAAAGCAGGGCTGTCGTAATTTTTTTCTTCATGGGTTGAATTTTAAACGCCGCCAAAAATATTCTAATTCGGTTAAAAATATAATATCGCCCAAAGCGCTATTAAAATTTCTTAACTAATTGTAGTTACGATAATACGACAATAGGTTGCAATGTGGGCTATTATATGCGGGTATTTTAAGAGTATTTGACAAAAGGCATCCTCACCCTGCCCTCTCCGAAGGAGAGGGTTCTAATGCACCCTAAGCTTTAAAAGGTCACAATATTGGGAGGTTGTATTCAAGTCCTTCTCCGGAGAAGAAGGATTTAGGATGAGGATGTATTACTCCACATATACCACCAACCCCTTCAAGTACAAGCCCTCCGGATTAAAAATACTCACCGGATGGTCGGCTGGCTGAGATAAATGGTGAAGCACCCTGATATTTCTTCCACTTTCAATAGCCGCTGAGGTTACCGCCCCGGTAAACATCTCCCGGTCTACCACCTGGCTGCAGCTGAAGGTAAACACCACGCCGCCTTTCTTTATCTTCTTAAAGGCCTCCTGGTTAAGCCGGGTATACGCCTTTATAGCAGCATGCCGCGCCGATTGCCCCTTGGCAAATGCAGGAGGGTCTAATACAATAACATCATAATCATTATCGGCCGTCTTTAAAAAGTCGAACACATGATCAGCGTAGCTTTGGTGAGGTGCGCCGGGGTTATTGAGCGCAATGTTTTCATCCGTCCACTTCACGGCCTTCTCACTGCTATCTACCGAGTGCACCATACTTGCACCGGCCGCCACCGCGTATACCGAAAACCCGCCCGAGTAGCAAAATGTATTCAACACCTTTTTACCTGGTGCGTAGCGGCTAAGCAGCAAACGGTTATCGCGCTGGTCTAAAAAGAAACCTGTTTTCTGGCCCAGCTCCCAGTTAACGTTAAACTGGTGGCCGTTCTCTTTAACTATGGTTTCCGAAGCGTGGCCCATAATATAGCTATCGCTGTTGGCAGCATCCTTGGCATCCGTATCGGCCTTATGATGCAGCGTGGCACTGCTTTTATCATACACTGCCTTCAGCTTATCGCCGTAGCCTTGTTTTAATATCTCCACAAACTTATCCTTCTCGCGGTGCATGCCCTTGCTGTGCGCCTGTATAACGGCTGTGCCATTGTAATAATCAACAATCAGGCCCGGCATGCCATCGCCCTCGGCATTAATTAAACGGTAGGCGTTGGTGTTAGTGCTGCGCGCCAGGCCGGCAGCCTTACGCAACTCAAACGCACTTACAAAACGCTTGCGCCACAACTCAGTTAAATCATCCACCTTCTCAAACGAAAACAGGCGCACCGAAACGCTACCCGTTCCAAAATGGCCCATGCCCAAAAACTCGCCGTTCTCACTAAACACCTCTACAATATCGCCTTGGTCGGGGTTGCCCTCTTTGCGCTTAACGGCCCCCGAAAAAACCCACGGATGAAACCGCCTTACCGCATGTGCCTTATTGTGATGTAAAAACAGCGCCGGATAATTACTCATAGTTCAACTTTGACGCAAAGAAAAGAAAACCCCTGTTGATTGCTGAATTATGATTTATGATTGCTGAATTAAACAGCCCCACGTATTTATGATTTATGATTGTTGATTGTTGATTTAAACAGCCATCTCAAAAGTTAAAGCTGCCTCTTAAATCATAAATCAAAACTCATAATTCATAAATCATAAATTGGCTTTCCTTTCGGGCGGGCTATCCGCTGCAATCTTTTTAATCCGCGCAAAAACATCGAAGCATTAAAAAGGATTTACGCTGCTATCCCTAACGCAGAGCAGCCAACTGTCTGAACTATGATTCGTCTGATTTTTTTGATTGGCTATGATTAAAGACAAACCTCAAAGCAGAGGACTAAAAATCATAGTAATCAGGTTAATCAAAAGAATCACAGTTCAGACAATTGCATTAACGAGGAGCAGCCAAATACAAGCCTCTCCCGGTCGGCTCCGCAGAGCCGGAGCGACCACCCTCTCCATCGCAAGCGATAGCCAGGGCTGAATGCACCCAGGTAGTGACTATTGCCCTCTCTATGCGCAGCATGGAGAGGTGCCCCAGCGAAGCGAGGGGCGGGAGAGGC
>PMXD01000204.1 GCA_003165895.1 Bacteroidota bacterium
GCACAATACCTTTTAATTCGCGCGCAATTTTTCCGCCACGCGGTGTTAGCTGCTCATTAATTTCGTTTCCTATACTCCATAAAATAATTGAAGGATGACTGCGGTCGCGGATTACCATATCACTCAATTCCTTTTCATGCCAGTCTTTAAAAAACCGGTGAAAGTCGTATTTTGTTTTCTTCCGGTACCAGCAATCAAAGGCCTCGTCCATCACCAAAAAGCCCATCTTATCACACATATCCAGTAACTCTGGTGCCGGTGGGTTATGGCTGGTGCGGATGGCATTGCATCCCATATTTTTCAATATTTGCAACTGCCGCTCCAAAGCGCGGTCATTCAGCGCTGAACCTAAACAACCCAAATCGTGATGGTTACATACGCCGAGTATTTTCATCGGCTTATCGTTTAACGAAAACCCTTTGTCTGCATCAAAATGAAAATACCTTACACCAATATTATTGCCATAGCTCTGTTGCAATTCATTACCCTTATATATTTCCGTAACCGCTTTATACAAGTACGGATGTTCCACATCCCAAAGGTGCGGGTTGGCAATCTTTAATTGCTGGCTTACTGTTACTCCCGATTTTGCGGTCACCATTTGTGTTTGCCTTTGCTCGCTCACCAGAGCGCCATCCGCATCATAAATATGAACCCTCAATTCAACATTTGCAGGCTCAAAGGTTTCGTTCAATACAGATGCACTTGCATTTACCGTAGCTTCTTTATCGGTAATTAAGGGTGTGGTAAAATAAGTTCCGCTCTGCTCAAAATGTATTTCAGGGGTTTCAATCAACCATACATGACGGTAAATGCCACTGCCCGAATACCAGCGCGAGTTAGGCTGTTCCGAATTGTCGACCCTGACAAGCAGCGAGTTATTACCGGCCAGCAAATAAGGAGTAATGTCATACTGAAACGTAGCATAGCCATAGGGCCGTGTTCCTACTTCATAACCGTTTACCCAAACAGTGCTATTCATGTAAACCCCGTCAAACTCAATAAACAATTTGTTTGCTTTTAAAGGGCTGTCGATATTAAGCGTTTTGGCATACCACCCTATTCCGCCAGGTAATGAGCCTCCACCATTGGTTGCAGGGTTTTTAGCATTGAACTCCCCCTCAATACTCCAGTCATGCGGAAGGTCAATGCTCCTCCATTCCGAAACAGGAGTCTGTGGGGTTTTCATATCATCGGGCTTTCCTAAAGTAAATTTCCAGTCCTTATCAAAATTAGTTCTGCCCGATGGTTGGGCTTGCAGGTTAGTAATTGCAAAGCAGGAAATAAAAATTACGCAGTTAAGGAAGGCGTGGCGCATAAGGCGTTTCGTTTTTGTATAACGAACGAAAATAGAACAGTTTGACTATGTTCTGTTATAGAACATACATTTGCATCACTGTTTTTCAGCTTATAGCCCTACCTTACCTTTAAACTTTCAGGCAATTTCAAAAACAAATGCTAGTTTTAAAGATACAATTGCAACGCGATGAAAAAAAATCTCCTCCTGGCAAAATTATTATTGCTCCTTGCTATTGGTTACACTCAGCCAGCCACCTTTAATTACCACGGCCTGGCAGGTGGAGGTGCCCAATACTCCCCCAGCATAAATCCGGCTAACCCCGCCGAAATATATGTAGCATGCGATATGAGCGGCCTTTATCATTCCACTGACACCGGAAATTCATGGAACCTCATCAACTGGGAATATGTTCAGGCTTCCCACCCATCCAGGGTACAGTTTACCAATAATCCCAATATTCAATATTGCATGACCTTCGATAATAACAGCGGCAACGGTTACGCCATAAAATCTACCGATGGTGGCAATACCTGGGCCTACACCACTGACCCAACTCAGGGTAACGGCGCCTGGTTGGTGTACGCAAACCCTCAAAACTCAAACCAGCTTATTGTTTCCGATTACTCCGACCTCTACTTTTCAAATGATGGGGGCAATACCTTCGGTAACGCCTTTTATACCGATACCACCGGTGCAGGTGCTTACATTGCCGGTACTTTTTTTGATGGACAGAACATTTACATCTGCACCAACATCGGTTTAATGGTTTCAACCAACGGCGGCACAAGCTGGTTGCCTCCACAGATGCCCGGGATTCCTTACTCTGAAAATATCATATCATGTGCCGGGGCAAAATCAGGCGGCATAACCCGGTTCTTTGGCATCACCCAGGCTCCGGGTAATGTATATGTGGGTGAAACCGGTGATAATTGTGGTTATTATATGAATGTCTATTCATTGGACTATGGCTCAGGAAACTGGGTCAAAAAAGAAACCGGTATCCTTTCAAACGACATGTCGTTCTTTGTGGGCATGGCCGCAAATAATATTGATGTGGCTTACCTGGCAGGTAACGATGGTAATACCCAGTACCCTGAAGTGCTTAAAACATCAAACGCGGGTTCTTCATGGACTCATGTATTTAATACAGCCAATAATCAGAATATTGAAACCGGGTATTGCGGCTCTGGCGGAGATTTAGGTTGGGATTGGGACCAATATGCATTTGGTTTTACTGTTAGTTTGACCGATACAAATTATGCCGTTTTAACTGGTGAAGGTTTTACCCATCTAACCACCGATGGCGGCGCAACCTGGCAGGATGCCTACGTGCCAAGAACTGACCTTAATCCTGTAGGTTCCCCAACTCCCGATGGAAAATACTATCATCCCAATGGCCTTGAGGTAACCTCTCAGTGGGATTTAATGTGGGCTGATTCTTTAAATGTTTTTTCAGGATGTACCGATATTACAGGTATCCGCAGCGTGGATGGCGGAAATACATGGTCTTTTAATTACACTTATTTGTCAAACTTTAATACCGTTTACAAATTTGCACAGAATCCCGCTAATAATGCGATATATGCCGCCACATCCAGCATACATGATATGTACGAAAGCACCCATTTAAAAGATGGCAGCGATGATAATGGCTCCGGCGAAGTTGATTATTCAACCGATGGAGGAACTACTTTTCAGGTTATGCATAATTTTAATGCCCCTGTAATTTGGATTGCCCTTGACCCAACCAACCCTAACCGGATGTATGCCAGTGTTGTAAACCATTCAGGTGGTAAGGGCGGCATCTGGGTTTCAAATAATATTCAACTGAATGCCGGTTCTACCTGGGCCCAATGCACAGCGCCGGCACGCGCACAAGGCCATCCGTTTAATATCCGTGTATTGAACGATGGAAGTGTGGTCGCATCCTACTCCGGCAGAATCAACGCAAACAATAAATTTACTGATAGTTCAGGCGTATTTTACAGTACTGACCAGGGCAATACCTGGGCCGACCGCAGCGACCCCGGCATGCAATACTGGACCATGGATGTAGTTATTGACCTCTGGGATACCACGCAGAACACCTGGTACTGCGGGGTGTACGATAACTGGGGTGGCCCCAACAATACATTCGGGGGCCTTTACCGTACCACCAACCGTGGCGTAAACTGGGTCCGGATTGATACCCTTACCCAGGTATATTCTATCACATTCGACCCCGTACATGCAGGCCAGGCCTATATTACAACCCAGCAGGAAGGGCTGTGGTTTTCGTCCAACATTGAAGATTCGGTACCAACCTATACGCTTCTCAGCCAATATCCTTTCCGCGCACCTAACCGCGTGTATTTTAATCCCTACAATCCGAACCAAATTTGGGTTAATAGTTTCGGTAACGGGCTTAGAATGGGCGATCTGGAAAACCCAAACACCGGTATCAATAATCTGAAAGAACCGGTAGCCATAAATATTTATCCCAATCCAAGTTCCGGGCAATTCACAATCTCAGGTTTAATTGCAGGGCAAGTGATTGAATTGTACGATTGCATTGGGCGGAAAATATCCAATATTTCAGCTATCTATAATGCAATGCAGTTTAACATTTCCGGCCACGCTAATGGAGTTTACTTAGTCCGGATAATGGATAAGGATGGCGTTGTTGTGTCTCAAAAAAAGATAGTTAAAACTCAATAATCCATCCATATGGTTCAGGTGATGTATTCCGCAGCCAAAGCCTTGGTGCAAGTTTGACCGCATACCGGATGTATTCGCAAACGAAGCTCCTTTCGGCATAATACAATGATTACAATTACCTTCTTAAATTCGCCATCCAATGTAATAAGCTGTTGGCGTAATGATTAACCGCAAACTCATATTTTTCATACTCGTTACCCTGGCGCTTAACTGCCAAGGCCAGGTAATGCCGGCACCCGGTGCTAAGCTCAATTACAACCAGGTAATGTTTGAATATGAAAAAGTAAAAGAGGCAGGCATATACCTGGTGCAGGTAGCCGAAGGTACATCCGTTTCGGCGTTCAACCATCCCCAGGTGGAGCAAAAAGATTCTGCTACGGCAACTATGATTGGCAACCTGCGTTTTGGGAAAAAATATCAATGGCGGTATGCGGGGCTTATACCTGGCAGAAAGCCGGAATGGCACGGGCCTTACAATTTTGAAATAGTAAAGGATACAATCCTTGAAAAAAAACTGGTTAACCTGGTAGTAACAAAAAACGACTCAGCCTCAAACGCCGGCGGACTCCTGGTTATTGATGCTACACATAGTATTGTTGACCGCTATGGTAAGCTGGTATGGTACCTTCCCAAAATAAACTGGCATTCTGAATTGGGAACCACCACCAAAATAGTAAACCGTCAATCGGTTAAAACCATAACCCGGGCCACTACACCGGTAATATTTGATCTCAGGCTAACATCTGCCGGTACCATTACTTACCTATCCGATTCAAACGCGCAGGAGTGCAATTTAGATGGCCGTTTACTATGGAAAGCACCCAACGATGGAAAAGTTTCGGGGTTTGAAGGCGAACATTACAATCACGACTTTAAGCGCCTTTCTAATGGTGATTATATGGTATTGGGAAACGAATTATGGCACCCGCTCCAGCCACAGGATTACGATACCACCCGGGGTCACCGGAAATTCGCCGACCGGCGTTATTTCAACGGCCGCGAGTATGCTAAGGTCGAAGCCGGCACGGTAATAGAATATGACAAACAAGGAAATGTAGTTTGGAACTGGAACAGCTACAACTATCTGGAATACGACCCACTAAGGCCAAAAATCAGAAATCAGCATATTGAATACCCGCTTAAAGCCCACATCAATGCCTTTAGCGTTGATAAAAAAAATGAATTTGTTTACGTCGGTTTTCGGGATATATGCCGTATTGTTAAAGTTGAAAAAAGTACCGGTAAGGTAGTTGACAGCTGGGGGCTGAGGTTATATTTCGGCGGTGCCAACCACCCGGTCGGGCTTCATCAGCAACACGATGCCAATATTCTTGACGATGGCAACATTGCCGTATTTAACAGTAACGACTACCCTGGTGCCGATAGCATTCCTGCTGCGGTTATTATTTCTCAGCAACCGGCTGACAGCAACAACATTATCTGGCAATTTAACTGCCGGCTCGATTCGCCCGAACGGCAGGAGAGCCGGAACGGCGGAAATGTTGACCAACTTAAAAACGGAAACCTGTTAGTTTGTACAGGTACCACCGACCGCATTTTTGAGGTAACAAAAGATAAAAATGTGGTGTGGCAGGCCGAATTAATAGGCGTTATAAAGGACAGTATTACATACCTGCACAGGCTTTACCGGGCACATTATACATCTTCCCTGTATCCCTGTTATTTTGTGTTTGAAACTGACCTTGATACCGTTACTAAAAAATCACCTGGCTTTAATATCCGGATATTCAATAAGGGTTCCGAAAACGATTTGTATGATATAAAAATTGTAGCAGGCTCATTCATTAAACAATTTATTACGGATACAATTGCACCTGGCCGGTCTTCAACCTATGCTATAAGCTCCATAAAAAATTTAAGCAAAGATGATAGAATCGAATTGTGCATCAGTTCACAAACTAATCCGGAGTTTGTAAGGAAGAGTTGGATAACAGTTCAGTAAAAGTCCATTGCCGGTTCTTTCGCCTGATATCATCTAAGCCATCACTTCGAAATTATTGCCGAACCACCTACATCAGCAATAGGCACAAACCCTATACCCGCTTCGGCGCAAAATTTCTTTACCGCCTCCTTCGCGCCTTTGTATTCGTCGTTATTAAAATCATGAACAAAAATATATCCCCCCTTTACCAGGCGCGGATAAAAATATTGCAACCCCTTATAGATCGGCTCGTACAAGTCAGTGTCAATACTTACAAAAACAAAATTGTCCTCCAGGCCCTCTGCCGTTTGAGGGAAGAAACCTTTTTTCACAATACAGTTTTCACGGTGCGGCATTCTTGACAAAACGTATTCCGTACTGGTATCTGAAAAATCCTGGTCTGCAGATGAAAATGTATTTTTCCGCTCGGTAATCCGGTCCCTTTCATCAAAACCCTCAAAGGTATCAAACAGATAAAGTTTCCTGTCAGAAAATACTGAATTGATGTCTTTGGCAAAGTCTCCTTTATAAACGCCCAGTTCGGCTATGTTTCCAATTAATTTGTTTTCATAAATTTCACTGGCGGCAAGTTCAAGCGATGAACGACGCACATAATCCAACCGCTCAAGGCTCAACCTTCTGTTCCTCTTCAGGTAAGGAAGCGTTTTTATAATATGGATATGTCTTTGTGAAAGTGCTTTTGAAAAAAATCTGTATGCCTGCTTTATCATATTGGGTAAATGTAGCAAGACTTAGCATAAAATATATACTCTGCCAGAGGCATTAATTTCTATGTCTTTGAACGCCACGTGTACCAGGTTATTATGTATTTCTTCATAACTACTTACAATTGTAAGTAAATCTGCACTTCTCACCTGTTTGCTTTGAAATACTACCCGGAATAAAACAACAGCGAAACATAGTCCACCTGATTAATATCATTGGTTGGCGCGTGTTTAGCAGCCACCTTTAATTGCTTAAAACCAGTAGTCATGGAAGCACTAATATTAAAAGATGATTTAATGGCACCCGAAGTGATGGCCGACCCGCATACCTATTACCGTCATCTGCGCGATAACGAAAGAGTGCACTGGAACGAATGATGGAAAGGTTGGGTGTTAACGGGCCACAAGGAAGTTGTAGATGTATTACGCGACCCTGACCATTTCTCATCAGACCGCATGGGTTACCTGGAAAATGAATTAACCCCGCAGGAACGGGAAGAGATTGTCCCCATTTTTAAGGTGCTTAAATACTGGGTGGTATTTCGCGACCCGCCTAGCCACACTGTTTTGCGCATGTTGCTTAATAAACTTTTTACGCCTACAGCGATTGAAAGATACAGGCCCATGGTAAGAAAGATAGTTCAGAAAGCACTGGATAAAGTAGTATATACCGGTTCTGTCTTTTATTGCCATTGCGCTACTTACGCAATGGCTGGTAATAAAATATGTTCCCGATATGGTGCATACTATAGCTGTGCACCCGGTACCTCTAACCAACCAATGGATAAATAACGACAAAACAGATGCCCGCATGCGCAGGGTAGTATTACCCAACCCTGATTTTAAATACAGCGCCCTGTTTTATGATGTAACCCAACATGATATAACCATAACCGGCACCCTGCCCGATAGCACATACGCCTCAGTAGCCTTTTACGATAACCGCTGCCAGCCCTGCTACGTTTACAACAACCTTAGTCCCGAACGCAAAGGCCATTTTGAATTTCAGATAAGTAAAAATGCATCACCCGGCCCAAAGCAATTGCAACCCAAAACCAATACGGGTGTAATTATTTGCCGGTACCTGGTTAAAAATGACAGCGCCTTTAATGTAATGAGGGCCTATCAGCAGCAGTTGGGTTGTACGGTGAAATAATAAGCCTGGTCATTTGCGTGCGAACGCTTTCAGGACAAAGGTTGGCCGTAAAAACTAATACATGAGTTGGCGTGCCCCGCTGAAACAGCGGGCCGGGCTATCCGCTGCAAGTCCTCGCTCGCAGGGCCTCGCTGTGGGCTTTCCGCTTCTATCCCTCACGTGAGCACCCAACAAGGCAAATCACTCTATCTTAATCAATTTTTGGGTGGTTGTATGCGTGCCGCAAAGCAGATTGCAAAAATACATCCCTTTACTGAAACCGGTAATGTTAATACGATGGGAATATGTGCCCGAAGCAAGCATTCCCAGCGGTTCACGGTCAACCACCTTTCCTGCAATGTCGGTAATTTGAATACTCACATTCGCGGAATTGGCAAGTGAAAAATCTAGTTGTACAAAATCAGAAGCGGGGTTGGGATGTATTTTAAACACATTTTCATTTGCCGGTATTTCAGTTATAGGTGTATATTCTTTCCCGCACTGGCCTAAGGTGGAATAAAACTCCTGAACGGTAGCCACCTCGTTTTTCAGTTCAGTAATTTCATTTGCTGTATCAGAAGCCGGCACAAATGAACTGACAAATGCTATATCAATATTTTTTGTCGCACCAGCAGGGAACGTATCAATATTTATTGTTCCTATTCCTGTTCTCTCTCCTGGTGTAGTACCTGAAGTCATGTCGGACCAGTCATTAGGATTTAAAGGGTTGCCCGGATATAAATAGTTCGTGGGAGTTGAACCTCCATAGCCATCCCCACCCACCGTAAAGTTTAGAGTAGAACTTGGCCAATAACCGGATTGAAGTGACCGAGGCGATGCTAGCGAAACAGGCCAAAAAGCGCTGGTGAAGTAGTGACTAAAGCTGTCAATTACTACATTGGTATATAGCTTCTGATTTAAAAAGGTAGCAGCCTGTGCCACCTTATTTGCCTGGCTATTACCATAACTACAGCCAGTATCGGGATAAGTACCATTATATCCGAAAATTGTATTGAGTGTCGTATCGCAACCTGCTCTGTCATTACCATAACAACCGATTTGATATTCGTTGAAAAGTGAGAACAGAATCTGATAATAATTAGTAGTAGAGCAATTCACAAGATTGCATTTAAGAAAAATAGTATTGTTAAGTGCGGCTGTGTTTTGACTTGCTATGTTGTTTTGAAAATCAAATGCCAGCACATTCAGCTGGACATCCAAGGGTTCTCCTTCAAACTCATTGTGCAGATTACGGGCATCGTTCAACATAAAGAAAACGGCTTCATCGCCGCAAATGTTCGGATAGTCTCCGTTCTGTGGGTCATAGATGCCATTATTGTTTGCATCAACAAAAGGAGCTAAGTCAGCCAACTCATGAAATGCAGTCCGGCCATTGCCAGGCCACTGTGCAATGGATGTTGGTATCTGGTAGCCGTTGTCCATGTAATGCGCTATGTGATAATCAATGTCGGTTTTTAAAACTTTAAAAGCCCTATTATAGAGGCTATCGTATGTTGAATCATAGCTGGTTGAATAAGGTCCGGTAGCCCAATCCTTATTAGGATAAATAGTGCTTACTACTCCTTTCAAATTTCCCCCAGCGTCTATTCCCGTAACCCAAAAGGCACTACTTAAAATTGTAGGGATTGTTCCACTATCTATTTTAAGTAGCGCGCTTAGGTTATTTGTATACCTTGCTGTGTCAGAAACATTAAACAGTGTTCCGCCATCCGAAATATCTGCGGCAATTGAATGAGGATTTAAATAGGCCCCTTGCTGTGCGTTCGTGAAATTAGGCTTTAAGAATACCAGGATAATTACAGTTAACGCAGACAGGAAGTAATTGGAATATTCAACCCATCCTCGCTTTTTCATATTCTTCTCCGTATTTCCGACTTCCCTTAACATGATTATAAAGTTATTGAATTATCCGGACGCGTTACATTTTAAGAATCTTTTTAACTGTCATGCTGTTGTCCTCAGTAATCTGATAAAAATATAACCCGTTTGAAAGCGAATTCAAATCAACGGTGAACTGATTGGTGCCCTGATTTAATCTGCCGGTAAAGCAATTTTTCAGCACTCTTCCTTCTATGTCGGTAAGTTGTATGGATACACTTTCATTATCCGGGCTTTCGATTACGATAGTCTGTGTATTGTTAGTAGGGTTAGGATACACCGGAATATGAGAATCCGTTTGCTGTATATTTTTAATATCTGAAATCGTCGTGTTTTGCGTAAGAATGGAATAATCGAAAATGGAATTGCTAAGCGTCGTGTCAAATGGCATCCAGCCCTGATAGGAACCCTCTGTTCCGATGATATGATACACATATCCATAAAGCTGTGCGGTTGTTCTTGAAAGAGAGGTGATATGAATTTTTTCATGCGGGGCCAGTTGGTCGTTGGTGCCGAATAAGTCAAATGGCGTTGAGGAACTGTTGCGCTGCCAGTAATACAAAATAGAATCTGTGCCTGCCAAGGTATGCGTTACCGTAGCTGACATCTTCCACACATCGCAACGGTACCCACCTGGTGTGAATAAGGCTGAATCATATGTCGGCCAAGGCTCAGTTAGGTAAATGGAATCATTGGTAGCATACAGAGCATGCGATTTTGTGTTTGAGTTATTATCCGAACCAAAATGATACAAGTGACGAAACGGCTTTTCAATAAGTTGAAGCGCTCCGCCTGCATTTAGTCGCCCGTAACCGGTCGAATCGCTATAGCCATACGTTGGGCCAATGAGCGTAGCTGTTTGCTGGATTACAAATTCGACATCCTCTGGTGCAAGATTGTTATAGCTCGGTCCAATTGAATCTAAATAACTCACCATCAGGGCGGCAACGGCGGATACATGGGCCGTGGCCGCTGATGTTGCACCGATAGTTGAGCAAATACCACCGCTTGTAAGGCTATGAATAATCGTAGGGTCTGCGGGAGCGGATATGTCAATGTTTCCTCCAATACTTGAAGCCAGCGACCCTGTGCCGTAGTATTTTCCATCGGTTCCCGTTCCTCCGACATTAAGAACCCAATCATCATCGTAACAAGCAGGATAGACAATACTATCATTACCATTATTGCCACGTGCAGCTACAAAAATAACCTTAGCCCTATTGGCAAAATGAACAGCATCGTTCAATATGCTGATATTATACCCAGTATATTGAGCTGTGTTGAGATAATCTAATCCCCACGAATTATTCAAAACATGCAAGCCAAACTTAGTTTGTGAACCGGCGCTATCAATTGAGGCATCTACAATAGCATTGGCAAGATAATCTAACGAGGAATACAAAAATGTTCCTCCTCCATCGGACGCGTCACCCGAAGCAAACGTAGTGAGACCATACAACGAAACGCCTGTGTCATACGCTTCACCGGGTTGAAAAAAGCCTCCGGCAATTCCTGAAATACAAGAATACATCACCGAACCGCTGTCGTTGGTAACGGCCCCTATGATGCCACCCATGCCGTTTGCGTGTGGGTCGTCCTGGCTTGATACCGCTGGGATAAATGAACGGAGCGGACCTTGGTGTTGGTAATCATATCCGTTCACAACCCTGCCGCTGTTGGGACTGGAGGCAATATATCCGAAGTCAGGATGTTGCCAGTTCAGCCCGCCGTCAACAACGCCAACCTTCACGAACGGCTGTCCCATTTCAATTGCCCAAGCAGGCGTAATATTTATGTCCGCCGAATCATACCCGCCGCCGGGGTGAAGATTATACTGTTCGGGATAATCGTAATCATTGGGAGTTGAAAACTGTTGCGCGGTATAATTAGCCATGGAATACCGCACTAACGGGAAAAGAGTTTTTAATGAATCGCAGACTTGAGCGACTGTCCAGCCTGACCCTTGCGGGAACACTAGCACATAGCCTGTCCAAAAGTCCGGTATGCTAATGGTTTCTCCTAATCTGGATTTCGTAGTTTTTTGCGATGGGCTTAAATCTCGAAAGATGCGAACCATTTGCGATTCTTGAAAGGTCTTATACAGTTTATTCGTGAATGTGGTATTTGCAGTAGAAGTCAAAACCTGGGATGGGGAGCCATATACCAAATCTAAATTCTACGTAAAGGCCGAATTAAATACGCTTTCATCGAAGCGGATAATTATTTCATTCTGAACGTCAGTAGCCTCGCCGCTGGAATTGGTATCAACTTTCTGATTTCTATTCCATTGGGTGTATTGTATAGTTATGTATTTAGCAGTGGTAGCTCCCGTTGTTCCAGCGACATACACATTATTTATATTGTCCAACGAAATATTGGCGCCCACGTCGTTACTACCTCCGCCTCCATCGTATGTTTTCTGCCATAATAGATTTCCATTGGGGTCATAGGCAACGGTTATAATGTCGTTGTTGCTCCCATTATAAATTTGACCGGTAACATAAATATTATTATCATTATCAACAACGACACTATTGCCTTTTGCGTTTGGTATTCCTGTAATTTTCTGATTGTTTGAAGTTCTACTCCACAAAAAATTTCCATTTTTAGCATACTTTATTACAAGTAAATCCACCTCGCCGTTCGCATGCGTTGTATATCCGGTTGTAATAACGTTGTGAGAGCTATCCAATACCATATAAGCCGGCTCATCATCCAGGCTATCCGGGCCGCCCCAGGTCTTGACCCAGACCTGATTAAATAAACTATCAAATTTAATCATCTTGATGTCAATATTTGGCCCCGACACCTCTGAAGCACCCACAATGTAAGTTTCGCCAGAGTTGTCTTTGGCTATTGCCACCGGGTGGCTGATGAAGCTACCGCTGCCGTTACTTACTATATCTACTTTGGATACGCTTCCGGTGTTTACACTTACCTGCATAGAAACGATATTCCACGCACCAAAGGTACTGCCGCTATACCCGGTAACCGAATAAAAGCTGTCTGTTGCGCCAATAGCGCCCATCCCTACCGCACCCGAGTATAATCCTGCACTGTTATAATGCGTGGTAAACTGTAATGTTCCAGAACTATTATATTTTAAAAACGTCATTTAATATCCACTACTTGAAATTTGTTCGGTGCCCGAAACATACACGTTTCCGACGCCGTCCTCACGCACAACAGCAGCAACACCATATCCTGCGTATGATGGGATATATTGCTTCGACCAAATTATTGCCCCGGTACTATCACTTATTTTATAAGTAACAAACGTTGATTTACTATTCACCGAATCGAAAGGAGATGCACACACATAAACGTATCCTCCGCTTATATCCATATTGGTTGCAATAAACCGTTTGGTGCTCGGGCTTGGAATGCGCACCTGCCATAGCTGCGTTAACGAATAATTTAATTTTGTAATTAAAATCACCTCAGAGTCGTTGGAAGGCCATGTGTTGCCAACCTCAATTAAATTTGAGGCGCCGTCCTTAGCCATAAAAAATAAAGATAATGTGTCCTGTGGGTTTCCGGTTGTGTCCTGGTTGGCTTTGTTAATGAGGATTTGGGCGGGAAGTAAAGTTGCTGATAAAGCAAAAAACAGCAAGAGTGAGATGGGGATAATTCTTTTCATAATAAGGGGTTTAATGAAGAATTAGTGAAATGCTTCTGCCAAGGTCTCTCTTAATTCCTTACCCCGCAATACCTACAAAGGGGTATTTTTATTAAATAGTCATTTAATAACTAAAAAAGTCAATTAATGACCATTTTGCTACTCTGATGACTAATTTGCTACTTTAATGATTATTTTGCTATTTAGCAGCTATGATTAATATAGGAGATAACATAAAAAAATTCCGCGAATTGAAAAATATCACGCGCGAACAGGTGGCTGCGGCCCTTGATATGAGCCTGAGCAACTACAGCAAAATAGAACGTGGTGAAATTGATTTAACGCTTTCTAAAATTGAAAAAATCTCCCAGTTGCTGGAAGTAGACTTATCGCAGATATTAAATTTTGATGCTTCGCAAATATTTAACGTGTCAAATAATAAAGTTGTGCATGTCGTCAACTCTAAGGCCGACAACCTATATTTCTCATCTGATGACCACAAGGACAAGTACATAAAGATGCTGGAGGCTGAAAACGCAAAATTGAAAGCGGGAGTAAAAAAATAATTTGCCAACTTTTGCCTCAGCGTATTAAGGATAATCTAAAATGTAACCCTTACCACCTAATCCCGTATTACTGCTGAAAGCTGATGAGCGTAATTGTAAATATCAAAACCGAGTTAGCAGGTATAGCCACATAACTGCCTCCGGCAGATGGCTGGGCTGTGCTGCCGTAAGCCAGGGCGGAAGGAACCAGCAGCATAGCTGTCTGTCCTTTTTGCATTAACGGAATACCTTCACTCCATGCGGGTATTAAGGTGGGGTCTGCTAAAGAAAATGAAAATGAAGAGCTTTGGTCAAACACACCACCATTAGTTAAAGTTCCTTTAAAAGAAACTGTTGCCGTAGTGGCAGAAGTGGCATAAACACCAGCACCGCCCGATACCGGCACAAAATAAAGACCATTGGCCTCAACCGTAGCGTTTAAGTTATGGGCACTGACATAGGCCTGTATTGCCTCGTTATCGAGCACGGCCTGGCTTTTTTCGCAACCCATGAAAAAGGGTATAATAAACAATAAGAGGTAGGCTGTTTTCCGCATACACAATAATAACACTTCTGTTTATAAGGTTGGGCTGGCGGCAGGCAAAATTTATGTTAATACGGCGCAGGAAACACCTATCACCCGCTCTTCTGTTCGCCTTTGGTGGTATTGGCAGCTTTAAGGTCAGCTTTTGATTGTTCTATTTCATATTCCAGTTCGGGGTCAATATTCTGCTCTTCTACTTTCCGCGATTTTTCCATCAGCTCTTCGTGGTGTTCCTGTAACCATGCCAGTTGCTTTTTTCCATAGCTAAACCGCGTAAACAAAACAAACAGCACCGGAACTATAAAGATAGAAATAGTGGTAGAGGCCAGCATGCCGCCCAGTACAGCATACCCTATTGTGTTACGGGCCACCGCTCCTGCACCGGTTGCTAAAACCAGCGGCAATACACCCAATATAAACGCCATAGAGGTCATAATAATAGGACGCAAACGCAAACTGACCGCTTCTATGGTAGATTGTATAAGTTCTTCTCCTCTGTCTAACCGTACCTTGGCAAACTCAACTATCAAAATTGCATTTTTGGCTGAAAGCCCGATTAATGTAATAAGTCCTATTTGTGCATACACATTATTAGAAAGCCTTGGCACAAAGGTAAGTGCCAGGATGGCGCCAAAAGCGCTTATAGGCACCGCCAGCATTACCGAAAACGGCACCGACCAGCTTTCATACAAGGCCGCCAAAAAAAGGAATACAAACGTAATTGAAAACAAAAATATATAAACAGTAGTAGTGCCTGCCCGTATCTCTTCATAGCTTAACCCCGAAAATTCATAGGTATAGCCCGGTGGCAAAACCCTGGCGCACAAAGCCTTTAATGCCTCTATGCCCTCACCGCTGCTGTACCCAAACGGGGTTGAACCGTCTACTTCTGCCGACCGGAAAATATTAAAGTGTTGTATCAGCGGCGCAGTTTCAATAGGTACATAACTTATCAAAGTACTAAGAGGCACCATTTCACCGGCCGAGTTGCGCACATAATATTTATCCATATCCGATATCAGCGCCCTGAACGTAGTATCAGCCTGCACCACCACGTGAAAAGTACGGTTATATAAAGTAAAATCATTTACATACAGGCTGCCCATATATGCCTGCATGGTTGTAAATACATCGCTGATATTTACACCCATTTTCTGGCATTTTTCCCTGTCAACAGTAAGGTTATAACTGGGGGTGTGGGCCGAATAATAACTAAAGGCAGTAGATATAGCCGGAATTTTATGCGCTTCGGCAACAAATTTTTTAACCACCGTCTCAAAAGCATGTACATCATCGGTGGTACCCGCCTGTTCTATCTGCATGGCAAAGCCCGCGGCCTGCCCAATACCCCGTATAGACGGAGGGGCAATAACCACTACATTGGCGTTTTTAATACCGGCGGCAGCAATGCGTTTTTTCATTACATCTACCAGGCGGGGTATTTGTTGGTCGGGCTGCTCGCGTTCAGCCCAGGGTTTCAGCATACAAAAAATGGTACCGTTGTTGGAATTACTGCCACCGTTAAGCACATTCAGCCCGCTTAACGCGGCAAAGTGGTTTACGCCCGGTGTTTCGGCAACTACCTTCATTAATTTTTTGATAAGGTTAACCGATTGCACAGTGGCTGTAGCCTCCGGCATCTGGTACGTAATATATAAGCGCCCCTCATCCTCTGAAGGGATAAAACTGGACGGCTTGTACTTAAATAACAGCACTGCGGCAATACAAATACATATCAACAAAATAACAATGTATTGCGACCCTTTGATGCTTCGCGTTACGCCCAGGGTGTACTTTTCAGTTAGCTTTTGAAACCAGATATTAAAATGATAGAAAAATTTATTCAGGAATTTTGATTTTTCATCAATGTTAGTTGGCCTTAACAACAGTGAGCAAAGGGCGGGGGTTAACGATAAGGCAACAAAGGATGATATTAATACCGATATGGCAATCGTAATTGCAAATTGCTGGTATAAGCGCCCAACAATGCCGGGTATAAAACCCACCGGTACAAACACGGCTGCCAGTATCAGCGCAATAGCAACAACGGGCGCCGATATATCTTTCATGGCATTATAAGTAGCTTCCTTGGCCGACATGCCTTCTTTATCTATATAGTGTTGCACTGCCTCTACCACTATAATAGCATCGTCTACCACAATACCAATTGCCAGTACAAACCCAAACATTGTAAGGGTATTGATGGTAAAGCCCAATGGCAAAAAGAAACAGAAAGTACCCAAAATAGAAACCGGGATGGCCAGCACCGGAATAATTGTTGACCGCCAGTTCTGAAGGAACAGAAATACTACCAGCGCAACTAAAATCAATGCCTTGATTAAAGTGCCCAGTACTTCCTGCATCGAAACCCTTATTATCGTAATTGATTCAAAAGGGACCCGGTAATCAATGTCATTTGGAAAAGATTTTTTCAGTTTATCCATTTCAGCATAAACGTTCTTGGCAGTTTCCAGGGCATTGCTGCCTGGTGCCTGGTAAACAAGCAGGTACGAGGCCCGGTTTCCGTCAACAAAAGAATTACTTGAAAAAGTGAACTTGCCCAATTCAACCCTGGCAACATCTTTCAGGTAAATCAACTCGCCGGTGGCAGGAATGGTTTTTACAATAACCTTTTCAAACTCCGAAGCTTTTTTTAGCCGTCCGTTTACAAGTATGCCCAGCTCAAAAGCCTGGTCGGCCTGTTGCGGGGGTGCGCCAACAGAACCTGCAGCTACCTGCACATTCTGCGCCTGTAAAGCAGCAATAACATCAGCCGGGGTTAAGCCATAAGATGCCATTTTCTGGGGGTTCATCCAAACACGCATACTAAAATTATCGGTACGGGCCGTTACGTCGCCAACACCCGGTACCCGCAGCAAGGCATCTTCTATAAATATGCTTGCGTAGTTATCTGTAAAAGTAACGTTGTGCGTGCCGTGGGGCGAATAGATGGCCACCAGCATCAGCATACTCGGGTTTTTAGCACGCACGGTTATCCCAAGCTGGCTGACAACAGCCGGCAGCAAAGGCGTGGCTATACCAACCCGGTTCTGAACATTTAGCGCAGCAATATGAACATTGGTGCCAATATTAAAGGTTACGTTTATACTCATGCCACCCGTATTGGTATTGGTACTTTGCATGTATTCCATGCCCGGTGTACCGTTTACCTGCTCTTCAATAGGTATAGCAACGGTTTGCTCAACTGTTTCAGCATCTGCGCCTGTATATTGGCCCGTAACTGAAACTGAAGGCGGCGAGATATTAGGGTACTGGTCAACCGCCAGGTTATTAATACAAATAACCCCGGCAATCATTATTACAATTGAAATAACGATTGCCGTTACCGGCCTTTTAATAAATGTATTCGCAATCATCCCTGCTCAGGTTTATGCAAATCGCGTGATTTCTGTATCTCGTATTCCAGTTCAGGATCAATATCCTCTGCTTCTACTTTTTTCGCCTTTTCCATCAAATCAGTATGGTGTGCCTGTAAATATTCAAGCTGTGCTTTGCCATAAGAAAGACGCGTGATAACTACAAAGAGTACGGGTACTATAAAAATAGCCAGGGTTGAAGCTGCAAGCATACCGCCAAAAACAGTTAACCCTATGGTTTTGCGGGCTACAGCGCCAGCGCCGGTTGCAAAAACAAGTGGCAGTACGCCTAATATAAATGCCAGCGAGGTCATGATAATTGGCCGTAACCTCAGACTAACGGCCTCGAGTGTTGAGGCTATCAGCTCTTCACCACGATCTACTCTTACTTTAGCAAATTCCACAATCAGGATCGCGTTCTTGGCCGAAATGCCAATCAGCATGACAAGTCCAATTTGCGCGTACACGTTGTTCTCCATGTTTCGTATCAGCAAAGTGGCGAACGCGCCGAACATCGCGATCGGAACGCCGAGCAGCACGCTAAACGGCAACGACCAGCTCTCGTACAGGCCCGCCAGCACGAAGAAGACCAGCACCACCCCCAGCGCGAAGGCGCTGAAGGGGTTCTGCTGCAAGTCGCGGAACTCCTCGATCTTGCTGGACTGCTTCTGCAAGTAGCTCAGCTCGGTCCACTCGTAGGTCATGTTGGGCGGCAGTTCCTGGGCCAGTTTCTCCATCGTCGCCAGGACCTGGCCGGTGCTGACTCCCGGCAACGAGACGCCGCTGATCGCGGCCGAAGGGAACATGTTATAGCGGGTGATCTGCA
>PMXD01000279.1 GCA_003165895.1 Bacteroidota bacterium
AATGCCGACCTTAAAACTGCCATGATGGCCAGAGACGAAGTAGGTTTAAGAGGGATCCGTGCTATTAAAAGCGCTATCCTGATTGCTAAAACCGAAAAAGGCTCAACCGGCGAAATTACACCTGAAAAAGAAGTGCAAATGCTTCAAAAACTGGTAAAACAGCGTCGTGATTCTATTACCGAGTTTGAAAAAGCAAACCGCCAGGACCTGATTACCAAGGAAAAAGACGAAGTAGCTGTTATTGAGAAATACCTGCCCGCTATGATGAGCGAAGATGATGTGCGTGCCATTATTCAAAAAATAATTGCCGATACAGGCGCCAGCACTCAAAAAGAAATGGGTAAGGTTATGGGCGCCGCTTCAAAGCAACTTGCCGGTAAAGCCGACAATAAGTTGGTAGCCGACATCGTTAAAAGCTTGCTGGTTTAAAAGTCCTCATCCTAAATCTCCCGCCAAAATGACGGGACAAGCTTTCTCCGAAGGAGAAGGACTTTGNNATTTGCTTAACTTAACGACATTGGTATATTGGGGGTTTTTAAAACAAGAACAACATATGATTTTTGATGTCCTGTTTTTGATATTTATTGGCCTTGGGTTTTACCAGGGTTTTAAAAATGGGGTCATTTACTCCATTTTTTCGCTGCTGGGCTGGTTTTTGGGCATTATAGCTGCCTTAAAGTTTTCGTACCTGGTGGTAAACCTGTTGCATGGCTTTGTCCATTTAAGCCCTAAAGTGCTGGCCATAGTATCTTTTCTTCTTGTTTTTTTATTCGTGCTGTTTCTGATGCGCTTTGTAGCCTGGGGCCTTGAACAGATATTAAAATCATTTTCGCTTAACCTCCCCAACCAGGTACTGGGCGGGGTTATTCATTCGTTGGTTGGCTTATACGTTTTATGCGTGTTTATCTGGTTTTTAAACCGATTAGATGTGTTTCCTGCCCACCAAAAAGAAACATCCCACATTTACCCTTACATAGGCAACCTGGCACCTAAAGTGGTTGAAGTATCGGGCAAAGTAATACCCATGTTCCGCGATACTTTTGAAAAGTTTGACGAGTTGTTTGGAACCCATGTGGGGAAATAGGCATACGCAATTAAACTATGGCAATATCAAATTATTGAAGTATTTTTTCGATTAATTTCCCTTATAGAGGCACAAAGTTTCCAAATGAAAAAAGAACAAATACAATTGCTTTTTCAACAATTCGAAAACGCCAGTTATACCTATCAGGATGTTGAGTGCTGGAGTGCAAGGGAATTGCAATCAATTCTCGGTTACGCTAAATGGGATAATTTTTTGAAAGTAATTGAAAAAGCTCAAAAGGCTTGTGAAAATGCTGGTGTTGTAGTTTCAGACCATTTTGCTGATGTCGGGAAAATGGTGGCTCTTGGAAGTGGCTCTGAAAGATTGATTGATGATGTGGCACTAACAAGATACGCTTGCTATCTCATAGCTCAAAATGGCGATGCAATCAAACCCGAAATAGGTTTTGCTCAAACGTACTTTGCCGTACAAACGCGCAAGCAGGAGGTCATTGAGCAACGGTTATTAGATATTGCAAGACTGAATGCAAGAGAAAAATTATCTAAATCTGAGAAGAAGCTTTCCGGTATTATTTACGAAAGAGGTGTTGATAATAAAGGTTTTGCCATAATTCGCAGTAGAGGGGATCATGCTTTATTCGGAGGGTCTACCACAGATGATATGAAGCGGAAACTTCACGTTCCGGAAGGCCGGCCATTGGCGGATTTTCTACCCACACTGACTATTAAAGCTAAAGATTTTGCTACGGAATTGACCAGCCATAACGTAACAACAAAAGACATGAAGGGGGAAAAAGCTATTTCAAAAGAACATGTAGATAATAACATTGCAGTGAGAAAAATATTATTTGAGCGGGGTGTAAAGCCCGAACTCTTACCCGCCGCCGAAGACCTCAAAAAAGTACAGCGAAGACTTGAGGGAGATGAGAAAAATGTATTGAAAGATTCCAGGAAAAAGAAAAGCAAATAAGTACGTAGCCAACCTGTCTTTTCCTACTAGTTTAATTTTTCATCTATGGTTCTCCTGCTTGATAATTACGACTCCTTTACCTATAACCTGCGCGATTATGTATTGCAATTGGGTAAGGAGTGTAAAGTAGTGCGCAACGATGAGATGACAATAGATGAATTAGCCGCGCTTAACTTTTCATCGGCCATTATTTCACCGGGCCCTAAAACACCGGGAGATGCAGGCCTTACCATGCAGTTTATTGACCGCTTCCATACCACAAAACCGATATTAGGTATTTGCCTGGGGCACCAGGCCATTGGAGGGTTTTTTGGGGCAAAGCTGATTAAAGCGGCTAAACCCATGCATGGTAAAACCTCGGTAATTACACATTCCGGGCATTTTTTATTTAATGATATGCCGCAGCAAATAGAAGTAATGAGGTATCACTCGCTTATTTTAGATAGCCTGGATAAAACGCCTCTTCAGGTAATTGCCCGGACTACCGAAAATGAAGTAATGGCCATTGCACACCCTCATTTAAAAATTGCCGGTGTTCAGTTTCATCCCGAATCTGTACTTACGCACCAGGGGCTGCATATTTTAAAAAACTGGTTCAATAACATCAGGCCTGTTTCATAATTCAACATTTCCCTTTCCTTCGGAGAGGGCTCCTCATAGCTGTTCGGAAGATGCTTT
>PMXD01000094.1 GCA_003165895.1 Bacteroidota bacterium
ATATTGGAGTAGTTTAAAAAGATATTAGTGTAACTTAGTGTTCTTAGTGCCTTAGTGGTTAATTTCTCTTTTAATTAATCGTTAAGTTAATGACATTGGTTCTAAGGCCCTTTTCTTTCTGAAAGGCTGTAAATCAGGCTCCGGCACTGAATCTTATGCGCGTTATTAAAGTAATGCAATCAGGGACGGAGTTCCACCCGCTCCCCTTTTTCTTCTCTATCTTCTCCTAATCTACCCCCTGCAATTAATTGCTGCTGTCATTTAATCAGTTAGTGGCATTTGGTTTTAGTCCGGCTATGCAGGCAAAGTAAGATAGCCGATGGCCCTTTTTCTTTAATATTTGCAGGTAAAGTGAAACAATAGCTTAATACTGCCGTATATCCCTCTATACATTTATATTGAAATGTAGGAAAAACGAAGAGTTTATAACCAAAAAAGAAATTTTATGTCATTATCTGAACGCATTAGAAAAATTCGTGAATACCGTGGACTAAAGCAAGTAGCTGTGGCTTCTGAGATGCACATTACTCAACAGGCATATAGCTGGCTTGAAACCAAGTCAGGAAACATTAAGGTGGAAACACTGAAACGGTTTTGCGATGTAATGAAAGTTGACCTCCCCTTTTTAATGGCAACGGATATACCGGTGAACAACGAAAACATGGAGATGTTTGAAAAAGTTAATTACTCGGTGGTTTTCGAGGAATACAAAAAACTAAAAAACAAGATTGAAACGTATGAAGAACTGATACTCAGAAAAACAGTTTAATTGAAAATACAACTCTAAAAATCCGGCACAATTAATTGGCCGGATTTTTTTTTGCCCGTCATTTAAAGCCGTCCTGGCTTCTCATTTCAATAACTATCTGCATTCCCTGATAGTAAATCAATGTCGTTAAGTTAAGNNAGCATAGCGCAAAAAGAACCGAATATCGGCTTAACTTAACGACATTGGATGTTAAATCTTAATTTATTGCTTCGCCAGACGCAATGCCATTAAATTAAGGTAATCTTGCCCTCAGAGAGGTCATATATTTATAGAATCATCAGGAAAAGAACGACACGACTCCAGAGTCGCATAAGAATTTCCCTAACCTGACAGCATTGCGCCGGCCGTTTGCTATCCTTCTTAACAGATTAGTACACTTAATAAGACAACCAACAAGGTTGGCTTTATATTTTGTTTAAACATATTGAGTGTTCCATTTTGTATAGGGGTAAATTGCAATTAGTTAGATTAAGCAGGCAGTAAGGACATTTTTTATTTTGATAAAAACATAAATCTGCACTTTATGCTTTTACACGAACGCATCAGGAAAATAAGAGAATACCGCGGCCTTAAACAGTTATCGGTAGCTCACGAAATGAATATTACCCAGCAGGCTTATAGCTGGCTCGAGACTAAATCTGGCAATATAAAGCTGGATACCCTGGAGCGCTTTTGTTCGGTAATGAAAGTTGACCTGCCTTTTTTAATGGCGGCCGATATACCCATCAACGCCGAAAACATGCGGATTTTTGAGCATCAGAACTACTCGAACGTTTTTGAGGAGTTTAAAAGATTGCGCAACCGCGTACAGGCAGCTGAGGAGTTGCCTCTGCGTAAAGCCAGTTAAACTATTAAGCCCCGCTACTTTTCGAAACCCTGGAAATTCCGGTATAATCCATTTTCGCATAGCGAAAATGAGCAATGTCCCCTCTGGAGCTTGCCTGTTCACATATCCGGTTTAAAGCAAATTTATTTTTTTAAAGCACTGGGCAAACAGGGGGGAATGCCTATGTGTTTAGGTCTAAACAGGACGCTTTTCAGACCCTTTTATTTATAGCTGATGTATTTCTTCTCCACCCACCGCTGCGGAATTTGTGTAGCACTGATAACACTTTCAGAAAAGTTAAAGCCCCGAAGATTATCAGCAGTACCCGGTTACAACAGATGCAGTTTCAGGCACTCAACTTTGATGGCAAAATGGAATGCGCTGTTCGGCCTGCCATCAGTGAACTTCCACTGCATCATACACGGTCTTTCCGGCCACGGCAAGAGCACCTTTGCTATCCGGTTTGCCAAGTACTTTGCTGGTAATTCCGGCAGGGTACTTTACGTCAGTGGTGAGGAGGCTTTCTCCATGACCTCCAGGGATAAATTTGTAAACAAAGATGCCTGTTCGATTCAATTGAAGTGGCCGACCTTAGGAGCTATGATGGATTTATGCAGGAAGTTAAACCCGACACATATAACTTCATCATCCCTGACAGTCTGAATACGATGAAGATTGAGGTTAATAAACTTAGAAAAACCAGGGCCAACTTTAAAAACTCCGCACTCATCACCATGTCACAAGCCACTAAAGCCGGTGATATGCGCGGTTCGTACGATATAGTCCATGACTCAGATATTGTAGTAAAGGTTACTCATGGAGTAGCTGAAACCATTAAAAACAGATTTAAAGAGATAGGAATGAAGTTTCAGGTATTCAGGTAACAATATCACTGCGATAATACCCTGTGGCAAACTGAAGAGGCAGGTGGGTAACGGTACAGGGTTAGTCTTGGTTCAGTTTTTTGCCTGGTATTTATTGCATCACCAGTTTTTTCACCGAAGTTGCGTTGCCGGTGTAAATACTTACCAGATAAATTCCGGGTTGCAATGAGCCGGAAGGTATGGTGAGGGTTTGGCCATCTGCGTTGCCATCAGCGTTAATGTTCTTTGAGTAAACTTCTCTGCCTGCTTCTTCAAACACCTTCAAACTTATTTGCCCGGAAGGATTGGGAATATTTACCAATACCGGGCCATGTGCAGGGTTAGGGTATATAGATATAACACTGGTGGATTGTTGCATTTCAACCTCCACCAGGTTGGAATATTTAAACTGTCCGTTAAAATCTGTTTGGCGCAGCCGGTAATACGAAACTCCGGGCAGCGGGTTTTGATCGGGCAGTTGATAGTTGTGCTGCTCAACCGAATTTCCTGCGCCCTCTACTTGCCCTACTTCAGCAAAGTTTATAGCATCGGCGCTTCTTTCAACAGTAAAATAAGCGTTATTGATTTCTACATCAGTAACCCAATTGGTTATTACCTCATTGCCTTGCGGTACTGCTGAAAAAGAAACCAATTCAATTGGCAGTGCAGTTCCGCCCGAACTACCAAATGTGAAAGGGCCAAACGAGCTAACATCGTTTATTGTTAGTACACTGCCACTGCCGCTACCCGTGCCAACTGAGCCGCTTACCGGCGATGCGGGCACATCTATCCATTTAGTGCCTGTGTACTCAGCCACAGTTAAATACGATAAATTAACTATACCGCTTGCAATAGCATTCGTCCAAAACAACTGTATCTGTAATGAATCGGAAGTAATGGCCCGTGTAATATTCCAGTATTCCCCCGGGTCTACCTGTGTTAGCGGCAAAGCTGCTGGTACAATAGTTGAATAGCTGGTGTTAAAATACTCTGCGGTTACTTCCGTAGTCAAACTTTGGCCGCCAGCAATGGCCGCCTGACCCATTTTTCCACCTTTGCCAACCGGAAATATAAAATTGGTATTACCCACTTTTACCATAGGGCCCGACACATAACTGGTATCTGAAGCATTGGAAACACTGGCTGTATCAAGCATGCGCAGGATATTAGTAGCGCTGGTTATTAAATTACCGCTGGTTAAACTGATATTGTTGTAAACAACAGTAGGAGCGGCCGGGCTTACATTTAAAGTTACACCTGAAGGATTATCAATAATCAGGTTATTGAAAGTAGTGGCTGCGCTGCCACCAATGGTTTGCGCGGTGCCGCCGGTATTGTAAAATATGACCTGACCGCCACTGCTGTTATAGGTTCCACCGTTTCCATTCCAGCCTATTGAGCCATTGATGGTAATATTATTGCCACCGTCATCAAGTGTGCCCGAGTTAAGCGCTAAGCCATTGGTTGTAATGTCATCCTGCAGCGTTGTATAGCCACTACTGGCATACGTAAAAGTTCCGCCAATGGCCATGGCAATGTCGTTGTTAAGCGTGGCAGCGCTTTGTATATTGAAGTTATTGGTAATGCCATCCAGCCCGGAAATATCATTTGCAACAGTTCCATTAAGCGTGAGGTTGTAATATTGCCCGGTGGCCAAAACTGCTGAGTCGCCGGTTTGGTTGAGTGTGACAGTGCCGCCTGTTAACGAATAAATTCCGGTCAGTTCGGGATATACCCCCACAACAGAGCGTTGCATTAATAATTGCGAATTACTTGTCATATTGATAGCCCCGCTACCCGAAAATACACTGGTGCTGTCATTCAATATAGCTGAGTCGCTAATGGTCAGGGCATTATCAATCTCTACAGCACTTTTGAGTGTTTTGGAACCGTTATTAGAAATAGTAAGATTATAATATGAAGTAGCCGGGCTATTAATGGTTTGCGAACCGCTGCCGTTATAATTAACCGTATTGGGCCCGGTTGACGGATCAAATACACCGGTGGTTAATACGTTACCGGTTATATTTAATGCAGACTGTGAGTTATTGATCCAGCTTGAAGTGCCGGATGCGCCGGTAATACTGCCATTTAATGTAACATATCCTTCGTTATTTACTGTAGTGGCGGCAGTAAGGCCGACTGTAGTATTAGCTGTACTTTTACCTAGTGTAAGTATGGTTCCGGTAGTAATTGTTTTGTGGTTGGTAATAATGATAATACCCAATGAGTCGTTAATGGTTGCAACGCCACTGATAACCGAACTGAGGCCATTTAAATTAATTGCACCGGCAGGGCCAACAGTGATAGTGCCGCTATCAACCAGGTCGCTGTTTAGTGTTAAGGTGCCGCCTGTTTGCGAGTAACTGCCACCATTGGGTATATAGGTCTCGTCGCCCACGGTTACATTGCCACTTGAAGATGGCGAATTGCCCGGTGGAAGGATTAAGGCACCGGTTATAACCATAGTGCCGTTATTAGTAAAGGTGCCAGCATTGTATAAGCTCATGTTAGCTGTTACTATAAACGTATTTGAACCGCCGACAGCTAAGGTTCCGTCGTTCAATATATCAATGTACTGCACCGAGTCGCTTGTATTAACAGTAACAGTATTAGCGCTGTCAATAACCACATAACTGTTGCTGATAGGTGTACAACCGCAGCTTGGCCCAGAGCCACCGCTGGTAAAAGACCACGCGCTTGTATCGCTCCAGTTTCCCGTTTTTCTTGAAAAATAGTATGAATAAAGCGGGGTAGCGTATTTATTGTTGGTCCCTGCTACCCATGTGTTACTGATCTGGGATGCGGTAATAGTATCTCTCTGCAGGGTTGGCGAGCTTACGGCGCCCACTGTAGCCAAGTGAGTTCCCACTGAGCCCATAACACCGCCTGTATGGGTTTCAAGCTTCAGGTCAGATACGTTACCTGTTGGGCTGAACCCTGTAAAATGAACCGCAATATTATAAATACCGCCCGCCAGCGTAGTTGTTGAAAGGTCAGAATGCATATTGGCAATTTCCTCAATTAATGAACCCCCGTTATCTGTATAGCTTTCAATAGTACCGCCTGTAGCATCAGTATGCGAAGCAGATACATAACCGGCGGTAGTTGGGTTTACTGTTGTATTGAGTGTTACGTACCGGTAATCAGTGCTGGTCCCTATCGGAAATAAGCCATAATAAGAACCCGAAGTACTGCTGATGGCCGTTGCAGGTAACCAGCGTTTCCAGGTTCCACCGTAAGCAATGCCACCCACATACGTAAGCGCCGCACCAGCACTGTTGCCCAGTGTTAAAGTAAATGCGTTTAGGTTGATATTAGCGCCATTCATGGTCAGGGCATTTGTAACGGTTACATTATTCAGCAATTCTGCAATAGCGCCGGAAGATGTAGTTGTAAGCTGATAAAAAGTTTCAGTTCCGCTACTTCTGTTTATGGTTTGAGTGCCGCTGCCATTAAGGGTTACGCCGTAAATACCTGGTGTTACTGTTCCTGAGTCAATCCAGTTATTGGTTACTGAAATACTTCCGCCCATTGTTAATGTTACAGAGGGGCTGATTTTGATATTCCCCACTGTTAATGCTGCCGCCGGCGATAAACTACCCGTGCCTGTAAATACCACATTACTTCCGGGGCTTAAAATCAGCGCGGTTGTGGTTGTGGTAAATCCGTTTTTAAAATTCAATGTGCTTCCGCTTACTGAGGTTAAAACAGGTGCTACTGCACCTCCAAAGGTTAGTGATGGTGCAGAGGCTCCATTGAAGTTTATAATGCCGGCGCCGGTTACATTTATGGTTCCGCTTTTAGTACCCATGGCAACCGAACTGCTGAAGTTAATGGTACCGGAGTTTAAGGAAATTACATTGATAGCGGTTGAAGTGCCTCCACCCCAGGTAACGGTTCCGGTAAGGTTGAATGTGCCGGTTGTTACATCAAGTTTTGCAACCCTTGTAGCTGTAGCGTTGGCCCCTGAAAATACCAGGTTGCCACTTACAATGCAGGTACCCGCCCCTATTTCCAAAAGATTGGTCATGCTGTTTCCGCTGGGTTGGTTCATAGTAAGGTTACCCGTTACGGTTAAAACATTACCTGAATTAAGCGTTAAAGCACGGCCTTTGGAAGATGCCTGAAAAATAAGGGCCGAACAGGTGTTATTATTAGCCATAGTAGCTGCAACAACCACACTAAAGGTTGTATTGCCTATTTCAAGTGTTTGGAAAGTTGTAGGGCTTCCGCTTAGTATTTGGGCAGTTCCATTTAAGAATACGGTAAAGGTAGTTCCTGAAAGAGTGCCACTGGTATTTGTCCAGTTTCCCCGAACTTCAAAATTCTCTTTTGCAAAAAATGTGGACCCCGGTGCCAGCGTGAAATTGCCGGCTATAATTACCGCGCCTGCGGCCGAATTCAGCGTATCATTAAATGACGAATTGATTTGGACATTCCCAAATGTAATAGCTGCGTTAGGGGTGATGGATCCGCTGCCGGTAAAGTAGGTATTGCTGCCTGCCTTGATGGTAAGCGCTATACTATTATTCGTAAATCCGTTTTCGAAATTGAGCGTGCAACCTGCAAAAGTGGTGAAAGACGGGCTGGTGGCCCCCCCTCCAAAATTAAAAGATGGGGCTGTTGTTCCATTAAAGTTAACGGTCCCTGCACCGGTTACCGATAAGGTACCGCTACCGGTACCCATAGTAAGCGAGCTGGCAAAGTTTATGGTACCGGTTGCTACCGTTATAACTTCGGTAGCCGTTAGTGTATTGGCCATCCAGCTTACATTACCGCTTAACGAAAACGTGCCTGAGGTTACTGATACTTTAGCAACGTGCGAAGCCGTGTTGGTGGTACCTATAAAATTAAGATTGCCGCTAACATTGCATGTTCCTGAACTTACTGCCAGTGTATTGGTTACTGTTCCACCTGGTTGATTAATATTCACATTGCCGCTAACGGTTAATGTTATTCCTGATGATAAGGTTAAAGTTCTGGCATTGTTATAGCCGTTAAATACAAGGCTATCAACCGTGATATTGGCATTTACCGTACAGGTAACAGTTACTGCCACGCTGGTGTCACCCATTTGAAGAATAGGGAAAATGGTGGATGAACTACCCCCAATGGTTTGCCCAACGCCATTCATCATAATGGTATTGGCGGGGCTGATAGTGCCGCCGTTATTCACCCAGGCGCCGCGCACTTCCAACGGTTGGCTGGCAGTTATATTGGAGCCGTGTAACAAGGTAAATGAACCCGCCACAATGCCCAGTCCTGTAGCAGTATTCAAAGTATCATTATGCAATGAATCTATTTGAGCGTTACCAAAGGTAATAGTTGCATTAGGTGTAATGGTACCACTTCCGGTAAAATAAGTATTGCTTCCCGCAATTAAGGTAACTGCATTAGTGTTATTGGTAAAGCCATGTTCAAAATTAATATTGCAACCTGAAGTTGTAGTAAATACGGGGCTATTGCTTCCACCGTAAGTAAATGATGGCGAATTGCCGTTAAAACTGATAGTGCCTGTGCTTGTTACCGACAAGGTTCCGCTTGCCATGGTCATTGAACTGTTGAATGTAATTGACCCGGTAGTTACAGTAATAACTTCAGCACCGGCGGTAGTATTTACACCCCAGTTTACGCTGCCGCTTACTGTAAGTGCGCCTGAAGTAACTGTTATTTTAGCCAGGTGGGTTGCCGTATCGTTTGTTCCCGGTAAATTAAGGCTGCCGGTTATAGAACAAACGCCGCCATTTATCAATAAGTTATTGGTAACCGCTGCCGTTGGCTGGTTATTGGTCAGGTTGCCATTAACGGTAAGCGTATAGCCGGTGCCCAGGGTTAACGTGTTGGCTACCGCGCCACCGTAAAATATCATTCCGGTACACGAATTATTATTATTCATGGTATAGCTAACCGCCGGCGATGATGAATTACCCAATTGTATTGCCTGGAAAGTAGTTGCTGCTGTTCCACTAATAATTTCACCACTGCCTATAAGCATAATAGTATCGTTGGTGCCAGCCATGGTTCCCCCATTGTTGGTCCAGCTACCCAGTAATTCAAAACTTTGCAGTGCATTGAATGTTGAACCGCTGCCAAGCGTACAGTCGCCCGCAATTTCAACCAGGTTACCGGTTGAAGCAAGCGTATCGCTGCCGTTAAACTGAAGGTTACCGAAAGTAATGGCAGCGTTGGCTTTAATAGTTCCGTAAGCGGTAAATATGCTGTTACTATTGGCGGCAAAAGTGTATGCGTTAGTGTTGTTTACAAACCCATCGGCAAAGTTAACGGTGCATCCATTGGTTGTAGTAAACACGGGGCTGTTGCTGCTTCCAAAAGTAAATGAAGGCGCAGCGCCATTAAAGTTGATGGTGCCGGTGCTGGTAGCCGACAAAGTTCCATAGGCAAGGTTAATTGCTGAACCCATTGTTATGACACCTGTTGAGGTAACCGTTATTACCTCGTTGGCAGCAACTGTATTGGCATCGTAGCTAACGGTGCCTTCAATATTTAACAGGCCTGTGGTAACTGCAATTTTTGAAATATAGCTGGCTGTTGTGTTAGTGCCGGTAAAAGTCACGTTTCCGGTTATAATGCAGGTACCTGTATTTACTGCCAGGGTGTTGGTAACAGCCGCAGTGGGTTGGTTTATAATTACATTGCCGTTTACAATTAAAGTATCGCCTCCTGAAACGGTTACTGTCCTGGCCCTGGTGTAGCCATTAAGCGTAAGGCTTGTACAACTGATGCTGTTATCAAGGGTTACTGATGCGGTAATGCTTGTAGCGGTATTGCCTATTTGAAGATTGGTAAAAGCGGTTGCACCGGTAACGGTAGTTGTTCCGTTAAAGGTTAGCGTGTTTGTGCCACAGCTAAAGGTGCCTCCGTTGTTGGCCCAGTTACCATCAGCCTCAAAATTTTCACCGGCAGTAAGGGTAGAGCCTGAGCCTAAGGTAATGGCACCCGCTATAACTACTATTCCAGCAGCCGAAGCCAATGTTGTAGCTGCTGAAGCGGCGGTTTGAACATTATATAAGGTAAGGTTGCTGGTAGCAGTAATAGTGCCGGTATTGGCAAATATTGCGGTGCCCTTGCCGTTCCAACTTGCTGCGGTGGTGTTTACTGTATATGAACCGCCAAAGTTAACCGTGGCGTTAGTGTTTACCGCTAATTTATTGTAACTATCGGTAAACGACGAATTGAAATTAACGGTTCCTGCAGTGGTTGTAAAAGTTATATTCTGATTGGCAGATGTAATTGAAACAGCCGGAGTAAAGCTTAGTGTCCCGGTTCCTACCTCAATAGTGTTGGTGCCCGTAGTGCCCCAGGTTGGAAACGTGCCCGAAATATTAATGGCGCCCGGCCCGGCATTAAGGGTATACGTTTTGTTTACATTGCCTAGGTTAATACTTAACGCACCCGTAATAGTAAGGGCGTTGCCCGAAGTGGTTATTTGTACGGTAGTGTTAGTTGCAGTTGCATCGCCAATAGTAAGATTGCTACAGGTAAAAATACTATCCACGGTTACTACATTCCCACCGTGAATGATAACAATATCACTGCTTGCCGGTTCCCCTGCGGGGCTCCATGTGCTGGCGGCGCTCCAGTTACCGGTGGCAACTGAGGTGCGGGTGGTGGCGTTTGCTTCCTGCTGTATAAAAATAAATGCCAGGGTTACCAGCATAATTGTTTTAAAGCGCAATGAAGATAAAACCAGTAAAGAAGAAGTCGTTTTCATAATAAATGCCCCAATATTTTGTCCAAAAGACTATTTTTAATGGCACATGTTAAAAACCCTGTTATTCAAATGCACTAACTGACTTAAAGAAAAAGGGGGAAGATTTCTCTTCAGGTTGGTTGCTTGTGTTTACTCCAATTTTTATTAAATGTTTCAACATCCATTACTTTGTATTGTATAACACCGATATATGTTCAAAATCTGCTTCAATTTGATTTATACAACATCAATTTTGGATATTACAAGGCAGGCTTTGTATTTACCCAGGGTTCACAAACAGCAGCTTGCTGAACCCAAGTCTTGAACCCGCAAGGAAAGTGTGTTTCAAAGGAAGCATTCAAATAGCGCTCGATTTACGCTAGCAATTATTGGGAGTCTAAATTGAGCGTAAGGAATGAACATATGTTTGAAACTGAATACCGACAGGGGGGCCGTGATTTAGGTTCAGGAAGCTGCTGTTCCGAAACCCGGGATATGGTCAAATTCTGAAAGCAAACGTTCACATAATGCAACGCCTCATCGAAAAAGATTAGCTTTAGTATTCAAACTCAGCACTAACGAAACAATTATACAAAACCCATGCGCCAGCTTAAGATTTCGAAGAGCATCACGAACCGTGACAGCACATCAGTGGAGAAGTATTTGCAAGAGATTGGAAGACTTGATCTCATTACCGCAGAAGAGGAAGTAACATTAACCAAAAGAATAAAACAAGGAGACAGTATGGCTTTAGAGAAACTTACCAAAGCCAATCTGCGTTTTGTAGTTTCCGTGGCCAAGCAGTACCAAAGCCAGGGTTTAACGCTATCTGATCTTATCAATGAAGGAAACCTCGGGTTAATTAAGGCCGCCGAGCGGTTTGATGAAACAAGAGGATTCAAATTTATATCATACGCCGTATGGTGGATACGCCAATCTATTTTACAGGCTGTAGCCGAGCATTCGCGTATTGTGCGTTTACCGCTTAACAGAGTAAGTTCGTTGAATAAGCTCGGCAAGGCCTTCGCCCAATTGGAACAGGAATTTGAACGTGACCCTTCACCAGAGGAACTGGCCTCCTTGCTTAATGTCCGGATTGAAGAAGTTCAGACAACTCTTGGCATAGCAGGCAGGCATGTTTCGATAGATGCCCCGTTCCATCGCGGAGAAGATGATGGTTCACTTATGGATGTGATGCAAAATCCAAATGCCGAAGACACCGACCTGAATGTTTCGTACCGTGAATCTTTGAGAAGCGAAATTGACCGGTCACTTAAAACCCTTACGGATAAACAGTCTGATGTGCTAAAAATGTATTTTGGTATAGGAATGCCTCTTCCCCTGAGCGTTGGAGACATAGCCGAAAAATTCGAACTCACTACTGAACGGATCCGCCAGATAAAAGACAAAGCACTCCTCCGGCTTAGGACCACCGGGCGCTGCAAACTCCTGAAAGATTACTTGGGCTGTTAAAGTACCGGACCTGGCGGGTTTCGGACAGGAAGGGTTATGAACCTTTTTTCTTAACCTCCGCTGCTATTTGGTTTTAGTGTTGCCATTTTATTCACGCCCGATTTACGCCCGCTATCATACTACTCTCAAACTGCAATGCGGGTTTATGCATAAGGTTGGGCAAATTTCCAAAGTTTAGTGCAATTTATAAATCGCTTATTGATTAATGAGTGCACCTTCAAAGCGCACATTTTCCTTAATTCTAACCTCTCCCATTTTATATCTTTGATATTAAATACCGGCTATGCATCCTCTCATTATTTCCCGAAGAAAAATATGCACCACCGTTAAATTTCTGGTTCACATGCATCAACTTCCCATGTTTTAAAACTCATTCAACTTACCAAGGCCAATAACCTCAACGCCGCTAATGTCAATTTTCGCCGCTTTGTAACCGGCAGTTCGGGGTTTGGCGAGTAAAAACTTACTATCCTTTAGCGATAAACTTTCGGCAAAATCTGATTTCTCGAAAATAGCAGGGCCATAAAAAAGGCTGCCGTCAAATTCAGCCGTTTCAAATTTCGAACCTACAAATTCGGTTCGGCCCTTAAAGTTGCCGTTGTTAAAAACCAGGTCTTTGTGAAATTGGGCGTAATTGCAATATACGTTCGAATAAAAGTTTACCGATGAAAAATCAGTATATCCATCGGCAATAACCACGTTAAATGTGAACTCTCGGTAGAAGAAGGAATTCTGGAAAAAACATGCCTGATTAAAATGTGCCTCGTTATAAAAAGCATTATTGGCAAATGTAGCCGACTGGAAGCCGGCAGTTTGCGTAAATATACATTTGGTAAAAGCGGTAGTGCTGTTAAATGTACTACGGTTAAAAAGGGCATCTTTTTTAAAATTGCAATTCAAAAAATTGCAGTAGCCATTAATGGTAGCCCCCTCCAGGTCCACTACGTCTTCAAACGTGCAATTTTCGAAGTACAGGCTTTTTAAAAAAACACACGAATAAGTATTTTGCTCATTGCTTTTCAGGTTGCCGGTAACCTTGCCTGTAAAAATGCAGTTCTTAAACACCAATGCCCCTTTCACATACACATTATATCCGGCTGGTGTAACTTTAACTGCGGCATCCGGGTCAATCAGGTCCAGGTCGCTGGTAATGGTATACCCGTCGTAATTAACATCCCCGCCTTTTTGAAGGGAGGATTGAATGGCGTCTCCGCTGATTTTATCCGATGAACTGGATGTGCAGGAAAGGATAGAAAAACAAAACAAAGAACAAACGATTAATCGCAACATGATTCAGATATTTTGAGATGGAAAAAATTATTGCCTTCTTACAGATATTATTGAGAACACAATATAATAAGGTGCCCGAAACTTATCTTTGTGGAAGTTTCAGGCACCTTATAGGATTAAAGGGATGTATCTTTTAAAACAAACCTGATTATTTACCTGCCAGGCCGCCCCTAAACCCAGGGTCAGGGTTGGCAGCATTAAATGCACGCAATTTGGCATCTAACTCTCCGCTGGCTTTTTGCTTCTTCAAAAATCCGAGAATTTCTTTTGAGGTATAAGCATTGGGATGTGCGCTGTTTACTGCTGTATTGAAACTGCTTTTAGTAAGCAATTCGCGGGTTGGTTTAAGATTGTTTGTATAACTTACAGTAGCCGCCGGAGTGCCGTTTTTACCATAATATCCGTTCTGAAAAGAAGTGGGAAGGTCGGATGTGTAAAAGATATTATTGGAGTAATTTATATCTCCCAGCACTTGTCCGGCATCTGCCACTAATATCAGATAATAATAACCTGTGATATTGGGCATCAGATAATTCTGATACAGGGTGCTGGTGCCAAACGCATCATAAGCAAGGTCCGTACCTGCGGGTATATCAAAATTAATGATACAGGAATCTCCCGTACTATTGCATTGATCCGTATTTACAGCAATGCTTGTGTTGAATGCATCGTAAAATATAACGCCATAGTCGTTAGCGTTGTAGGCGTTGTAGTAAACATAATACAGGCCCCAGTCAGCTGAGGCTGGTGCGGTGGCAGTCCCTATATTATAAATATCAAAAATAACCTCTCTCGTAGGGCTACCGGGCGTCCCTGTATTCATATCTTCCTCTACCCATGAAGCCAGGTCGATACCCGAAGTTGGGTTTATAGGGTGCGTAGTATCACTGGCCCCGTTACTTGCTACAAATATGCATGGGTTGCCGCTGTTGTCTTTTTGAATCAAAGTATTAAACATGAAGTTATAATCAACCCAATAAAAACCATTATCGCCCCAGGTGGTGTTCCAGGAGTTTACAACCCTGAATGCCCCACCTGCGCCTTTGCTGTCATCATAGCCTACTATGGTTTGTGCATGTCCGCCGCATGTTCCGCCGCCACCGCAGGGGTCAAAGCCGGCGGTCATTACTCCGCTTCCTACCCAATTTTGGAATCCATTTCCAACGCCTATACCAACCAGCACAGGTACGTTACTGCTGATATTTTGCTTAACGTCGGTTATATAATCTGCGGTACTGGCGTCAGCAAGTGCCCGGTAAGTAGAAATTTTGTGGTTAGCAGCATCTGCTGTTCCATTCGGGTCCACGGTCGATTGAGCGCAAGACCCTAAATTAGCATACGGGATAGTTTGCAAAGTTGCCACCCCCCTGGTTTGCATAACCGTTAAAGCGGCGTCAAAATTGGTACCGTCGCAGTTGGCGCCCTTACTGGCATCGGGTATGGCGGTGTATAAATCCTTCGGGCTCATTTCATTTGATGCCAAAGCCAGTTGAGATGAATTATAGTTATTGGTAATGGCCTCCAAAGCGGTTTTAGTGTAATAGCCGGAAGACCATGCAATGCAGGTTCCATACTGCCCCTGATCGCCTACGGGTGGTAAATACTGGTATAAAAAAAATGAAGAGGGAAGTGTAGAGGAAGTTGAACCAAGGTTCCGGGTATTGAGGGATTTAGGTATTGTATTTACGTTTTCGGTGCTGGAATTATAACCGGTACAATGAGCACCTGTACAGGATGTGTTGGTGGTTTCCTTGTTTTTTTTGCAACCAACACTCCAAAAAATAAGTGCAGCAAAAACAGAAAGATAGATGATATTTTTCATGTGCTATGGGTTTTTTAGATTAAGAAATATCAATTAAAAGAAAAAAAATCTTCGTTTTTTGTGTGTCGGAATGTTTGAGGAACTCAACCATTCCGATGAAATAAAACTAATCATTTTTTTAAATAAGCAAGCATTTTAGTATTGTTAATTTATTGGCTCTGTCGCATTTAGTGGAAGGGCCGGTAGCTTTGACCACTACAGGCTGTGGCCAATTGAGCATCGGTTTA
>PMXD01000350.1:0-13067 GCA_003165895.1 Bacteroidota bacterium
GGCATCAAAAAATAGTTTTTAGAGGTGCCCGTAAGTGCTAATGATGTCCATATTGTTCAAATCGCATTGAAAAATCTCTATGAACATTCGAAGTATCAAAGCTGGGAGCATTTCGATTTACTTATGGAAAACAGCAAGTTAAAAAAGAAAATTGAAGTTCTAGAAAGCGAAGTTTATGAATTGAAAAAGAACACTGAACCTAGTTAAAGGTTCTGAAAATTAAAATTGATTAAAATTATGTTTTACAGAGATATAGAATTGCCTCAAAGTGAAATGGAGCGTTCCTTTAAGCTGATAGAAAATTTCCTTCAAAAGTTGCCGGAAGTGCTGAAGGAATTGGAAAATGAAACTGAGAAGGATGGCTCTGAAAAAAGCGATTTTTTTGATTTAAATTCAATAAGTGACTATTACAAAACGATTTTCAATGATTCCTTTGAAGATATTTTTAGTGTACGCAGGCAGTTGCGAATAGAGATTATAACAAACCCTGAAAAACTTTTTAGACAATTGGAGCAGGTGGGTTTAGTTGGCGAAATTGCGACTGCTAAATTCAAGTTGCTAGATTGGTGGTATTACAAAGTAAGGGATTATACAAAAAGTGATAAGTTAAATGGAGCAATAGAACCTTTAATAGATTTACTTAAATCTATACTAAAGAGTATTTGCAGTGGTTTAGGTTATAAATGGAGTGATGTTTTTGATGAAGGGTTTGATTTGATAAAGGCGCTCAGAAAAGCTATTGAAATATCATTGGGTAAATAGCTAAACGAATAAGCAGACGTTTTTCATCTATAACTTGCGCCACCACATTTTTAGAGTAGAGGCTAAAATACCATCACCGCATTAGGTCTACATGCTCCACGAGGCTTCTTATAACCATGTCTATGGTCGGACTTACTTCAGCTTAGCGGGAGTTACACGGAAACTATTTAAATAATGCTGCTTTTATGCACGAAATTGCCGATTACCCTACCAAATTGATTGCTCCAAAGCTGAAATCGTTTGAGATGCCCACCAGAAATACTTTGGACGGCGAGGAATAGAGGAAAAAGTTTGAGACGACATAATGGGCTAAACGCCATCAAGAGGGCTTAAAACGGCTTTAAAACGATTTTTTGCCGAAGACGACCTAATAAACAGCCCGGCTTCATACTTGCCAATTTCGATTTTTGTGAACCATGGTTCACAAAACTGGTATTAGCGCAAAAGCACAGTTCAAAGCAGTTTCCGTTTGTAACTATCTTTTGATTTTCGGACGCTCCGTATTTATATACCCCAGTTTAATAAAGTACTGCTTTGGACCTTCTGTATATTTTTTCCAATATGTAAAATCAGATTTTGTGAACTACAACTCACAAAATTTATTCCTCTCCAATTTTAATTTCTCTTTCGAATTTGACAGCGAATTTAATTTGACAGTTTAATTCACTGGTTTATTAATTCGATTTTGAAAAATGGAATTTAAATTGCTATTGAATCTTGAAAAGAATTCTCCCAACTCGATTTACATATGGATATAGACCCGAAAAGTATATTCAGTATTATAAAATGAATTTACTTTACTAAATAGAAACACTCATTTTTAATTTGATTTCAAAAAGACGATGTATATACAAATTCAATTCCCAAATTAATTAATGAAATAGGAAGGAAGGAAATCCAAATAGAAAATATTGAATTATAAATACGGAATTTAAATAGGAATTTAATTTACTGCCGTATTTCCAAATCGTTTTTCAAATTAATTAATGAATTAACTGTGGAATTACTTCGAAATAGAAATTAAAATAAGCGCAACAAGAGTTCTTTATTGAATAAGCTGAAAATTAAATTCTGAATTTGAAATCGAAATTAATTACGTAATTACGTTTTTGAATTCAGTGAAGGGTGCAATTTCAGCAATCCCTATTTCATTAATTGTTATTTCGACACAGAATAAATGATCGGCTATATGAGAAAAGCTATAATAGTACTAATCGCAATAACCGCTTTCGCACATAATGGATTTGCTTGGGGGCATAAGGGACATTCACTCGTTGTTGAAGTTGCATTCAGCCAACTAAACGAAACCACCAAAACGGAAGTAATGAAGTTCCTCGATGGAAAATCGATTGAGGATGCTGCCAACTGGATGGATGAAATAAGAAGCGACCACGCCTATGACTACCTCAAGCCTCTACATTATATCAATATAGATAAAGGCGAACAATTCAATCCATCATCCACAGGCAACATCTATTCTGAAATCAACCGCATCCTAACCGACTTTAAAAGCATGGATAAGCTAAAGGATGAAGAAATCAAGTTGGACTTGCTTGAGTTGATGCACTTGGTCGGAGATATTCACCAGCCACTGCATTGCGGCTATGGCTCAGATAAAGGCGGCAATACCGTTCAAGTATCCTTTTTCGGTAAAGGTTCCAACATCCATAAAGTTTGGGATTCAGAAATGATTGATTATAAGAAAGTGACTTTGCAGGATGTGCTTAAGAGTAATCAACTCAGATCAGAACAAATTGCTGCTATCATCAAAGTTCCACTTTCAGGCTGGGTTAACGAAAGCAGGGGCTATCTGGATAATTGTTATTCATTCAAGGGCAATAAGATTGATGAAGCATATGTGGATGCAAATATCAGCATCGTTGAAAGACAGTTATACAAAGCTGGGATTCGTTTGGCTGGATTGATGGAACTGTATTTTGGCAAAACCAACAGGACTCCATCATTTGCTCATGCTCGGGTAGACGTTAAGGAAATCAATGTAAATGATGCAAGTTCAAATATTGGTCAAACCGTAAAGGTATGCGCTATGGTATATGGAACCAAAGAACTTAAAAGCGGAATGACATTTATTAATCTGGGGGCAGCATACCCGAATTCACCACTGACCTTGGTGATATATGGCGATGACATGAGCAACTTTAAGCAGAATCCAGTTGCGGATGAGAAGTTAACGCCGCGATCTGAAGTAGCTACAACGACTCCACCCCAGCAATCAGAGGTGTACGATGATTGCCCTCCGGAAGGTAACGCTCGACAAGAACGATTAGTTGAATTAAACCGGTTAAAAAATAGAACATCTTTTCCGGCTCAAAGCGATTTCGACTCATCCATCACTTTAGCCAAAATGCTTGAACCGGGTGATGACCGCAATCGCTGGAGGACAGACAAGACAGCGGAGATTACGGCCTATGTGGCCGATGTTAAAGTAGGCGGTATTGAAACATGCAACTGCAAAGCGAGGGATCCAGAACATCGCGATACCCATATTGAATTGGTCATAAATCCTATGAATTATACGAACACCCAAAAGGTAATTGTGGAGGTGACTCCGCGTATGCGGAAACTTCTATCCGCTAAAGGTGAAGATTGGAGCACCCGCACTCTTCGCGATCATATACTCGGAAGATGGGTAAAAGTTAGAGGATGGATGCTTTTTGACTTCGAACATGAACGCCAAGCCGAGAATACTAATCCGGGTAATGAAAGAAACTGGAGAGCAACATCATGGGAAATACATCCGTTAACTTCTATGGAAGTCGTAAACAGACCGAAATAATTTCAATCAAACTCAATCGTTGTCTTTTAAGCATTTTAGCATGATTATATAATTCTTGATTTTTATGACCCAATAAGTTTACTTTGTGTTATGCAGTCAATTAGTTTTAGCGGCTTGGGGTTAAGAACTAAAAATGAAGATTATCATTATACTAATGACAACCTTTATATTGTATGCGACGGGGTAGGAGGTTCACCCTATGGAGAAGTTGCTTCCAAATTGGCATGTTCCACTATATCCGACTTCTTCGCATCAAATCCTTTTACAGCTTTTGATTTCGAATACTTCCAAAAGGCACTTCAATACAGCATTGAAAAATTTAAGGAAACTGAAGCCAAGTATCCTGAGATGAAAGGAATGTCTACCACCGTGGTGTTGATTGCCTTTGATATAGAGGGGGCTATTATTGCATGGTTGGGAGACAGCCGTTTATATCATATCCGCCCGAATAAATCAGGGGCCAAGATTCTTTTCAAAACAGAAGACCACTCCCTTATTAACGACTTGCGAAAACAAGGAACCCCTAGCGAAGGTTATCTTAAACAAATCCGCAATTACTTCGCTAAGCATCCTTTTAATTACATTAATAAGATTATTAGATCATTATTCCTTGCTAGCGGTAAATTACACAAAGAGAAACGACTGTATCCGGAGATTCGCAATTACATCACAAAAGCATTAAGCGCAAGTTGCAGAGACAAGTTTTCCCTTCATCGCATTATGACAAGTGAAATCCATAATGAAGATTTCCTTTTTCTGTGTACTGACGGGGTATTAGAAAATATTACAGAAGCCAAAATACAGCAATTATTTTCCACTCAGTTAGGGATGGAGGAGATCAAATTTAAGATTCTGAACGAATGCGAAAGCAAAACAAATGATAACTTTACTTTTCAACTTATTAAAGTATAAACCATGATATGGAAGTAAGCTCCGAAGTTTTCAGAAAGCGATTTCAATACGATAAATCAATAGATTTGCTTGGCAAAGGCGGATTTGGCGAAGTGTATAAAGCCTTCGATACTGAGGATAAGATTTTTGTTGCGCTCAAGGTATATACTGGTGATATTGACAGCCGGTATAATTTAATGAGCGAGGTCAAAAAGTTTAAAAAGCTTCGTCATCCCAATATTATAGAGCATATAGAAGTTTCCATATCCGACAAATTAAGATTGGTAAACATATTTGAAAGAAAGGTGAGCAAGTTGTTACCTATGGTATGCCAGAAGAAGAGAATACGGTGCGGCCGGCCACCTGCAAATCTAGATCCATAAACAACATCTGCAAAATCATCCAAAACAGGCTTTAACAGCAGGTTATATTCATTGGGGTCGTATTCCAGATCTGCATCCTGGATAACTATAAATGCCCCATTAGCTTCCTTTATACCCCGATGCAGAGCTGCACCTTTGCCCATATTAACAGGCTGATTGAAAAACTGAATATTCAGCGACGGATTCATACTGCGGTAATTCTCAATAGCCCCAACAGTATTATCCGTTGAACAATCGTTAACGATTATCACTTCTTTTTTTACTCCCTGTATCAATACCACATCCCGTACCTTATCTAATATCCGGTGAATGGTTCTGCCCTCATTGTAGGCAGGAATAACAATTGAAAGTATTTTGCTCATTTGTCTGCAATATAATAATTTGCCCTTCATCAGTTGTACTTACAAATCCAAACCTCCCGGAATGTTTCGTGTGCGGGCTTAAATCCTGATAGTATATTTTATTCCTTCCTCTTAAGTTAAAAAAACAGAAGTAAAAGATAACCGGTGTATCTCTCTATGCAGCAATTAGTTAATTTAGACCAAAATAAATTAAAACACCCGTATAAATAGCGAACCATGAACTTAAATCAAACAATAAAAAATTTAATGCCATATTTTATAATCATATTTTTTACTGCAATAGGTATAATTTTCCGCATTCCTTTTTATACCCATTATTTTGTTCCTCAAATAAGTGTTGATAGTCTTGCATATGCAGATTTTGCTAGTGACATACTAAGTAAAAAAGTCGGCATTTTCCTTGCTTATACACCCGGATATCCGCTTTTCATTCTTATAACAGAAGTTTTAGGGATTCATACGATGAAATCCTTTTGCTTACTGCAAACCATAATCAATTTTATAATTTTTCTAGGCATCATTTACTTGCTATTCAGCATTAAATTATTAAACAACTTTTTTAAGTATTTAATCTATATTACGCTTATAATTTTCTTCAACTGCTCTGCAACACTGGCAATGGAGACATTTGTAAGCCCAATGATATTTTATAGCTCCTTGTCGCTTTTATTTGTGTTTGCCCTGCTAAACATATTCTATACTCATACCGCTGGCATAATAAAACTCTGCTTCATTAGTATCATCATCAGCATTTTGCTATTACTAAGGCCCCAGGGCATAGTATTATTGCCCTTATTCGGCCTGTTAATATTATATCTTCTACTGAGCAAGAGATACCGGCAAGCTATATTTATAATTTCAATACCCACAGTAGTAATTTTCTGTACAGCACTGTATAATTACGACACATTAGGAAAGTTTACATATTCGTCACAGGGTTTTTACCAATCCCTGCGTTCTTCAGCAATATTTTTGAAGAAGAAAGATAATCAGCCACCGGCTATAAGAAATGCCATTGATTCCGCTGATGCCCGTTTATACAGTCAGTACCCTAATAGAACTAAAGAACAAATAGTTCTGGCAAATCCGGCGATAGAAGATGGATATGCCGATAACTTCTCTAATTTTGTAGCAGGCAAATTTGGAAATATGTCAAAGGGTATGCAGGATACATTAAGCGGCATTATACACACCGACTGTGATAAGCATTTTTTCAGGCAAAAAGTTATTACAACTTTAAAGAGCCAAATTACCCTTAATAGTTTGAATAGAGAGTTTTACATGTCGGATTTGATAGAGCGTGNNTTACATCAAAAAAACCGACTATTTTGATGATGGATCATCTGAATTCACAAAAAAAATAGTTACTAAAGACTTTTATCCATATTACTATACAGGCAAAAACCTGTCTTTAAGCAGTATGAAAGCCGACAGCCGAATTACTTCGCTGGCGTTTTTCTTAAATACAAAAACAACCAATATCCTCAGGGTTTTACCTTTAGGATACATATATTTATTATCAATTATATTATTTACAATATTTCTACTAATCTGCTGGAAACAACTACCGGATGTACCTATTGTAGTTGGGAGTTACTTAACCGCCCTTATCCCTTTATCAAATTATTTGCTCATAGCCATTTATGTATATCCTGACAGAAGATACAGCTATACCTCTGATTACCTGATCATCCTCGCGCCAATTCTACTTATATTTTCAATTTATATAATATATTTTCAAAGACCTTTAATCCCCCGTTGGAACACATCGCTGCTATTGAAAGCCGGTAAAAACTAAGATCCCCTCTTAATCGAAACCTGCCTTCACAAAAATTTCCTTAAACTCAGTTTATTTGTTATTTCACAAATAAACCTAGAGAAGATTTGCATGCGATTAGGTTGAATAAAAAGCGACTATGAACTCTACATGGAACGAGTAGTTCTGTTGCAAGTATATTAACGGAACAAAGTGGTCGTGGTTCTTGATCAACAAATAATTATAGCGGCACCGGTACTTGCTTGCAATTGATTTAGGTTTAAAAACTGTACCGGTGATTTACACAAAGGTAAAAAAAGACCAAGTGGCTTTTACGATTGTTTCTCACAATCAACAGCGGGTGAAAACACCGTCACAAATCCTTGCTGAAGCTAAAATATTGGAAACAACTTATGGAATTCGACAAGGTGTTAGAACCGATTTGAATCCAAACGCTACCAAAAAGATGCAAATATAAAGGATAAAAATATTGCCTTACTCAGTTTGCGGCCATGTAAATTTGATATCACCCTCCGGGATTAACTAAATCATTCAGGGATTGATTCCTACAAGAGTTTGTCTTCCACTGGGAGATCAGATTTAAGACAAAAATGTTATAATAAGCAACTAATTCACTATTTTGTCGCCTTCCCGATTAAATTATCGACACCAGAATCAACTTTCCCTGCCATATTTTGAAGGACTTTGCCCAACTTTACACCACTATTAAATAAAATAAATTTTAAACATGGACGCGATTCTCATAAGTATAGGAGTCCCCTTAATTGTAGGTGCAGTTAATTTTACCGCAAAAAAAATATATGAAAGTATAACCGGGCGGGAAAAAACATTTTTTTGGCAAGATAAAAGAGAAGAATTGACAGCCATTCATACGCCAATAGGGTTTGATGAATTAAAAAGAAGAACAAGAATTCTTGTAATTGATAACGAAAAAACCTTCCCTACAGAATTATTTACAAGCAATGGATATTTTATTGAGCAATGGGAAAAGGTTAAAGACCTTAATAAGCTCCTAAGAGGTGAGTATGATATAATCGTTTTAGACATAATGGGTGTAGCAAAAGAATATTCCGAGGAAGATGGCTTAGGGATTTTAGAAGCGATTAAAAAAGAAAATCCTTCACAAATAATTATAGCGTATTCTGGCGGAAGCTTCGATATTTCCAAACAAAGGTTTTGGGATTTAGCCGATGAAAAAATAGCGAAACCTGCGGATTTTCTTAAAATAAAAGGTACCGTTGATAATTTAATAAAAAAGAAATTTACCCCTGAAAGATACATTGATAGTTTAATCACCCTCTTGCAAACTCAGAATATATCCGATAGAGAAATTAATAAGATAAAAACTGACCTTTCTAAATTATTAAAAGGGGATAAGAAGAAAGATGTTAAGGATATTTTTAAATCTATTGCCGATAATAAAGGGATGTTTGAGAAATTAATTGGACTAACAACCACTATTCTTAAATTTTTTCAATAAAAAATATGCAACCCGAACTTTTTGGTACTATTTCTGAATTCCCCTTTGTTTATGATAAGGGTTTTTATGCAGGTGCGACATTGGAGCAGAATAAAACATGTAAAAATTGTAAGGAAAAAGATTGCTTGACATTTTTGCAGACAGCAACAAATAAACACCATTATTTATGTTCATATAAGTTTGACAATTTTTTACTTTGCTTCAACGAAAAAAAATTTATGATAAATGGAATGATTCTTGAAAACAACAGAACCATTCCAGAAGGGCGAAGATTTAAGAGAGAAGAATATTTAGTAAATCAAATAGAAATAGAAGAAAAAGTTACAAGGTATGCTAAAACCGAGAATTTTATTTCTCAACAAATTAGCTCGAACATCGAAAGAAATTTTGAAGTTTTTCACGATATTAAAAACGCCCTTGCTGTTGTTCAAAAATGCGCGGACTTATTTATAGATAAGATGCAAGGCAGCGATTTCCAAGAAAAGCTTCGTCATACTCCAATTGAGATTACTGATTTATATGACGCGCTGTCACTGGTTAATTCCCAATTGGGGATGATGGATGTACTTGTTAATATCGAAAGTATTAGTCAAGGAACAAAAAATCCAGTTAACATTTATAGAATGTTCCATCGGCTAAATAAATTATTTGCATACAAAGCGAAGGATAAAAATATTACAATCCGTTGGAAAGATGATGGTCAAATTCCTTTTACCGAAGCATATCAGTCGTTGGAATTTATTCCGATAATATTGTTGGATAATGCAATAAAATATTCAGCAGCCGATTCAACTATTTGGGTTGATTTCCATAAAACAAACAGCGAAATAGTTGTCACAATTAGTTCGAAGGGAAAAACTATTCCAGAAGACGAACGAGAACGGATTTTTGAAAAATATGAGCGGGGAAATGACGCAAAATTGGGTGGAGATAAAGGAATTGGTATGGGATTGTGGCTTGCGAAACAAATTCTTTTAAAACACGGCAGTGATATTTTTTATTATCCAACAGAAGGAGGTCAATACGGCAATAATAACTTTCAATTTAAACTAAAAATTTGACCATTTAAAGTGAAAAAAACATTCGCAACCATCCTTTTTTATTCATGTAGCAGTGTGATAATTAATTGTTATTCCCAAACAAATGGTGAGTATGAGGCTATGGCTACTAAAAAATATATCTTGCAAGACTACCAAGAAGCAATAACGGACTATAGTCAAGCCATAAAAATTAATCCTAACAATGCCGATGACTATTTTAACAGAGGTCTTTGTAAAAATCTACTAAATAACGATACCGGGGCTATTTCAGATTATGATATGGCAATCGCTATTAATCCTTACTACGCTGACGCTTTTTGCAGTAGAGGGCTTTCAAAAAGTCTTCTAAAAAACGACATAGGAGCTATGTCAGATTATAATATGGCAATATCCCTAAATACCAAGTTTGGAGAAGCCTATAATAACAGAGGTCTTTTAAAATATCAACAAAAGGACTTCCACGGAGCTATAGCAGATTTCACTACCGCTATAACCATTAATCCCAAACATGTAAGCGCTTATTATAATAGAGGCAATTCAAAAGGTCAGTTAGAAGATTACCGGGGTGCAATATCTGATTACGATAGAGCTATTGCGATTAATCCCAAACTTGCAAATGCTTATAATAACCGAGGTCGCGCAAAGGATGAACTGCAAGACTATCAAGGTGCTGTTTTAGATTACACCGAGGCAATTGGACTTAACCCCAATTTTGTAGAATCTTATTATGGCAGAGGTCATTCAAAAATTCAGTTAGTAGATTATCAAGGTGCGATAGCCGACTTTACCAAAGTTATCATGATTAAACCTGATCTTGCAGAAGCTTTTTATAGTAGAGGCTATTCAAAAGGTCAATTAGAAGACTATCCGGGCGCGATTGAAGACTACACAATGGCTATAACGATTAATCCTAATTATGCTGACGCATATATTAATAGAGGTCTTTTAAGGGTTACAATAAATGACAAAGATAACGGGTGTTTGGATTTGCGTAAAGCTCAAAATTTGGGCGTGTCCAAAGCCGATGAATTAACTCATAAGTACTGTCATTAAATGTGGGGCGATTAAGTTATTGTTGCTCATTTGTTACTCGAATTAGAATGGAAATATTGAACAAGGAGGGTTTTTTATAGACTTTTTCCAGTCATCGCGGCGGGTTTAAAGGCTAAACGTAGAATATGCAATTTCACTTTTGCTTGGCGAAATGATGCAGATGAAAAATAATGTCAATAATTATAGATTTATTGGATACAGCATAAACATAGGAGTCAATGGGCAGGCCACTATGGAAACAAGTTATAAATCTTGGGTCAGTGTTTTTTTCTGCTGGCAAATAGCCTATTTTTTGACTGACTGAATTAAAAACCGCAATTGCCTTAGCATCAAACTCATTATTTGGTTCCGGCACCAAAATGACCCGGTCATGTATTTCCGGTATGGTGAAGTCGTAATGCTTGATTCCTCTGATCGATGTTTTCATTTTTTCGTGTTATTAAAGTGTATAATCCTGTCCTTTAATTAATCCTCAAAAGGACATGGTAATTAACTATCATTTTAAATACTAATTGCACTTACTATTTTGTGGACAGCCGTTTTACTTAGTAATTTTGGGTTGTTATTTTTATCAGGTACTTTAACCGCTCTTGCGATTGCTCGCACTGATTTACCTTCGTAGAAGAGATTGATAATATCCAAAAGTACATTCTTGGGTAAGATGGAACCCCGTCGTTTACCTTTCCTTGAAAATTGACCGTTACGGTTTCGTGGTTTTTCCATATTATGAATTAGCAACCAGTCCCAGTTTACGTATTTTAGTTACAGTGTTTGGGTGAACTCCAGCAAGTTTGGCTGCTTCACTTGCCTTATACCCCTTTCGCAGATAATCCAGTGCTTTTTTATTTTTTTCCTTAGAAAGGAACTCCAATGGACCATCTTTTGTTTCGGGTTTTCGCCCTTGATAAACTCCTCTTGCTTTGGCAAGCTTGATTCCTTCATGCTGCCTTTCTTTTGACTGCGTTCTCTCCATCTCCCCAACAATACCAAGTATGCTTATCATCATTTTAGCAATCGGGTTCTCTTTCTCATCAGCTTCCAGAGTTCGCAATCCTTGTGATATAAAGTATATGCAAATATTCTGTTCAGAAAAGAAGTGAATTGTATTGATGATGTCCCGTAGGTTGCGTCCCAATCGGTCAATCTGCCATACAGACAAACTTTCGAGTAAACCCTTTTGCACATAGCTTAATATTTCCTTTCCCCCTGGTCTTTCAAAAAAGGGTATGGCACCTGAGCATTTATCCTCAACAATTAAGTTATAGTCTTTTTCGTTAATCAGTTGCCGGGAAGTATTTTGATCAATCGTTGATACCCTTACGTATTGTATCCTCAGTTTGTTCACATTTTTTGTTTGGGTGTGCATAGAGTCTATTTTTGTGAAAAATTCAACCTTTTAGTCACGTTTTTATCGTAATCCGATTTTAATCGTCTCCCAACTTGGGCTACACCCTTATTTTGGGGGCGCAACAGACGTTTTGAAATTATTTAGCATATGTCTATACCCTTTCGCCGTGTCACCTAAAAGATGAAATAACCTCCCGGCTAACCATAAACTGATAACAATTCCTCCGCCTATGGCAGCGGCTTTTACGATCTTACTTTCCCATAGATCCGCAATAACTTGCTTGACTGCTGCGGTATGTTCATTTCCGGCATCTGTTCCCATTTGGCTGTTTTAAATTGTTTTTGGAGTCCTCAACATTACCAGTTCATAATGGCTTTGGTGTTGCCTTTTAACTTTTTTGGATATATTACCGTTGGATAGAAAATCTTCCTTACGGTTAACTATTTCAACTTGATCCCACCAACTTTCATTAATAGAAAAGTCTGATTCGGTCATTATGCTTTCCAATGTCGCTCTGTTCAATCCATAGAAAATAAAATCGGTCATGTGTTCTCTTTTAAGGTGAATTAAATACTGATGTATATGAAATTGATAGGTAATTAATCAATACTTACTCATACATAATAAGGCAAAGGAATGCCGTTCAGTGTATTCTTGGTAAACGTATGTCACCCTGTTAAGATAATGAATCTATTTTATAAATTAGAATTTATTTTTGCTACCTCTATCACTTTTCCGCTGTGGGTGCGGTAAAAATTATATACTTATTACGTTTTGGCGTTTCTTCATTCCGTTTCTTGAAAAGTGCCTCAATTAAAAAAAGTACAGCAACTATTGATCCTATACCTATAACATTGTTTTTAGCTGGGATACAACAAATAAATACCAGCAAAAAAATAACAGAAGGGATCTCTATCATTTTAGCCATTAANNCATTACTAATATTCTATTTACAAAATTATTTGGAATTAGATGACAAGGTAATTGTTCGGATGCTTACGATACCTTTAAGGACTTATTGAAAGAGTTGCAACATTCACTTAAATGTATTGAAGATGTATTTTGTAGAACACTCCGTATTATAAGCATTCATTTTTAACGATTTCTTGCTGGTACTTCGCTGGTCATTTCGCCTTTGTTTGGCTGGCACTTCGCTGTCCAATCTTCACTTCTG
>PMXD01000350.1:13088-51295 GCA_003165895.1 Bacteroidota bacterium
GAAAAAATTGTAAAATCAAATTTGCATTAACCCCGGGTAACGCTGAAAACCTAATCGCAATCATAAGAACACCACCGGGGATATATTTCCGTTAATGCTCGGAGCATTACTCATAAATCCGTAAACTTCTCTTTATCACCTATCAATTTTAGTACCCTCTCCACATTCTTTTTGCTATAAGCTTCTTGTACAACTGCGCTTTTATAAGAATCCGCTAATTTTATGTATCTTCTAAAACTCCTTTCATCCTTATGACCTGAAATTTCTTTTACAACTCGTTCAGGTACCCCCAAAATCAAGCTATTTGTGATGTATGTTTTCCTAGCAACATGCGCAGTTAAAACCTCATAAAAAGGTAACGTTTCGATCCGAGCCTTACCATTATAGTACTTTATCCGTTTAACTTCAAAGTTAAATTTTGCTTCCCTGCCCATATCTTTTAGTGCAAGGTTAAATTTTTGATTAGTAATCTCTGGGATCGGAAGAGAACCTCCTTTATAACGTTTTAAAATTTCATCAGCATACTCAATTATAGGAATGCTTAATAAGTTCCCGTGCGCGATTTTCTCTTGCGATAGTCGCCAAACTTTCTTGTCAAATTCGTTTGTTGCGAAATCCTCCTTACGCATAGCTTTATAGTCGCCAAATCTCTGCCCAGTCCAGCACATGAAGCAAAATTGGTCACGAACAGTATTCAATCGGTTCGTTTTGAACTTTTTATTTTGTAGTTCTATTAATCTTTGTAATGGAAGAACATAAATTTCTCCTTCAGTTGACTGGGCTACTACTTCCGACAGATCATAATATGGAATCAGCTTTTTCTTTTGATAAAACCCGATAAATGTTTTAAGGCCAGCAATGTACTTTTCTTTTGTCGAATCTGACATCTCATCATCATCTTGAAGTCCATTGAGATAGGTTTGAAACGCAGATAAAAATTCAATATTCATATTGTCCAAGGAAAGACTTATGCGATTTGTCTTGGCAAAATCAATGAGAAGGTTTTGAATCGATTTATATTTTTTCTTTGTATTAAGTCGTAGCGGAAAGCCCTTTTTAGTCTTATGATCTACAAGAAATGTTTTTATCCTTTCCTCAATATCAATTTTCGCTTCAATAACTTGCTCATGTAGTTTCTTCTGCGGAATAAGCTTTCGAAGATCTTCAAGTGTAGTATACTTTCCATTATTTTCATTTTCATTGGCAAGCTGTTCTCCGGCTGTTTGGAGCTGACCGAGTAAATCATTTAATATTACACCATGCGTTTTATAAACTTTTGTATTTGCTCTCTCTTTTTCGCTATCCCAAAATTTAGGCTCGATCCGCTTTGCAGTGTATACTTGCAATCGCTTGCCAGCGGTTGATACTGTCCAAGTTATTTGTAGTTTTGAATTTAGATAGTCCTGTAGTACCTTCGGATTAGTTTTTTCGGCTTCAGTAATTCTTTGTTTAGACCATGAACCTTTGAGATAAAAATGCACCGATGCCATAGCTTCCTTTTTAGACACGAATATAAAGTCATTTTTTGATAAACTGGATACAAAATCAGATACACTTTACCGTTGTTATCAAGCGATAACAAACTATATTAATGCATAAAACATTGATAATAAATAGCGTAAGAAAGTAGATATAGACTAATATGGCTTATTATAACTCAAAAGTAGCTCGCTCGGGGCTACTCGCNNTTTATACGTTTGGTTAGATAAGCGTGTTTTTCGATATCATACGAAATTCCATCCGGGTATACTATTTTTTGCATCTTAACCTTTTTCTGCATCTGCACACAGGACCACTTTCTTTGTCTGGGCTTAAATTTTCATTACTTGAAGTATCAGGGTATCTGGCGGGATACGAAATAGTAAAATTGATAGGAAAGCTATTTAAAAGTAGGGCATCACGGAATAACACCGCAGTAAACTGAATGAATATGGAACATCAACATGAAAAAGTCCCGGATGGACACCACAACCACTCTACGCAAGTCAGCATATCGTCCCGAAAATCTCATTAATGACGAAGGAAGGTTTTACATAAACAGGTAAAACATTATAATAAAAACTGTGCGATAACACATGCTGTTCTAAAAACCCAAGGTGATTTCAGTCATATTTTCACATATTTCAAGTCATCGAAAACTCATCGCTCAGTATCCACATTTGTATTGATAAAACTAAAGGCTTTCATAAGATGTAACAGCACAGTTTTTTTTATGCTTTTCAAACAAACTGCTTTCAGTCAGTATTAATATTAAGTCCATGGGTTATTTTGCTTAAAAATTTCCGGGTTATGTTAAAAAAACTATCACTCGCCTGTTGCGGTATCCTGATAATGGTTAATGGAGTTGGCCCTCAATTGCTCACAGCGGCCCAACAATCGCAACCGGTAAAAGATAAAATAGTGCTGGCGGTTGAAGAAATAAAACGGAATATGGTTTATGTTCAGGGTGGCACCTTTACGATGGGTTGTGCTGGCCAACAAGGCGGTAATTGTTACGCAACTGAAAACCCTGAACACAGCGTAACAATAAGCAGTTTTAGCATAAGTAAGTATTTGGTAACACAGGCATTATGGAAAGCGATAATGGACAATAATCCATCAAATTTTAAAAATTGTGATAACTGCCCTGTAGAAACTGTTAGCTGGATTGATGCTCAAAAATTTATAAGCAAATTGAATTCGATAACGGGGCAAAATTACCGGCTTCCTACTGAGGCTGAATGGGAATATGCAGCAAGAGGAGGAAATAAAACCGGAAATTATACCTATCCCGGTGATAACAACATAGATGCGGCAGGCTGGTACGCCAAAAACAGCGGCGGTAAAACTCATCCTGTGGGCCAAAAGCTGCCCAATGAACTTGGATTGTATGATATGGCTGGAAATGTAATGCAATGGTGCGCCGATTGGCATGATTCTTATAGCAGCGATTTAGCAACTAATCCTAAAGGCCCTCTCAGCGGTCAATACCGGGCTCTTCGTGGCTGCTCGTGGATTGGTAATGGGCAGAATTGCCGCGTTGCTGACCGGGACAGCAACACCCCTGATCGTCGCGACAACATTATTGGCTTTAGGCTTGCCCGGGACTGACCCTACCCCTTTTTTGTATTTTTGGTTTTGGAAATTATGCTTATAGGAAGTTATGGGATAATAATATTATAAATAATTCCCCGCTATGCTGTTTGCCATTATCTATTCCGGCTATTTATTTTATATGATAAATACTTATTTCTATAGTCCTTGAATTGCGTTTTATGTTGGTTATCGGGGAAGAAACACTCTCAAAAAAGGTTTTGCAAATTTCTAACCAATTGAATATCACTCAATAGGTTCGGCAACCCGACCTTGAATTCTACCCGCGCTGAATTTTGCTTAACCAACGCAAAATTCAGCGCTTTCTTTTTGGCTGAAACCTGCGCCAGTTGCCCGATGCAGAGGATGATAGAATTTATCCGTTTGGTTCGATAAACCTGATTTGGGTAATCATAGGTTAACCCCTCAGGAAACACCACTTTTTGCAACTTCATTTTATTGTTCAAACTGTGCATATAAAAGACAACCGGTTTAACTTTTAACTTCGTTAAAAAACTAATGAAAAAGAAACCTGATGGTAGAAGATGTGCGAATTGTGCAACAATTAATTGTAATTGTGTAACTCTTTGTATAAAAAGCCCGGTACTATTTTACAGGGTTGGCGTATACTGTTACATGGAAAAGAGAACAAATACCCCGGAAATAAATACAATAGCTGAACGGATAAGAGAAATCAGAAAATTCCGTGGACTGAAACAGTCGGCGGTTGCCGGTGAAATGAAGATTACCCAACAGGCTTACAGCCACATCGAAACAAAATCGGGCAATACCAAAGTAGGTACACTTCAAAAAGTTTGCCAGGTGCTAGGAGTGGAACTACCATTTTTGATGGGCGACCGGATACCGGTTACGACAGAAAATATGGAAATTTTTGATAAACTGAATTATGCGGCGGTGTATGCCGACTATAAAAGATTGGAAACAAAATTATCTTTAATAGAAGAACTTGTTTTTAATTTCCGCAGCGCCACTTTACGCAGGCTGTAGCTACTGTGCAATTATCATTTGATTGCTAATAGCGGTGCGCATTGCGGTTTATAAACCACTGCAATTGGGTTACGATATCTTTTTTAGGTATTAAACCCACTGTTGTCCGACAAAAGTTTAAAAAAAAATTAGCCAGTTTTTTTCCCGGACAGCACATCGGAATACGAAAAATTTCTCTCACGGGCAAAAACTGATCCCGTAGGGCTTAAATATGGGTGTTCATCGTTTTAAACAGAGTTCAAATGGAGGCTTTTTTCCCGGACAGCACCTAATTGGGTGCCTTTTAAGCCTGTTTTCGCCTCCGAATGTGCATTACACTCCCTGCTATTCAAAAACATCAATTTCAAGGATTCCCACAGAGGGGAGAAATGTTGCCGAAACTGTATTTTCATTTTTTGCCGGACAGCAGTGTATTGAAACACTAATAATAATACCCTCAACGCAAAATGTGATAATTATGTAACAATTAAAATAAATTATGTAACTATTTGACAATCAATTAAGCTTATGTTTACATATAATCTCCCCATGTATGCTATTACCCCCCCCAACAGCTAAATATTATACCAGTGGAAAAGAACAATAATCCCCCTCTCACACAAAACGAGGAAAAAGAAAAAAGGGCCGCCGAGTTGGTTATTGCCAACAAAGAGCTTGCTTTTCAAACCAAAGAAAAGGGAAAACGGGCGGCCGAACTGGTTATTGCCAATAAAGAGCTGGCTTTTCAGAATAAGGAAAAGGAAAGCCGTGCAAAGGAACTTACCATTGCAAATATGGAGTTGGCCTTTCAAAATAAGGAAAAAGAAAACCGCGCAAAGGAACTAACCATCGCCAATAAGGAATTGGCTTTTCAAAACAAGGAAAAAGAAAAGCGTGCAGCCGAATTAATTATAGCTAATAAAGAACTGGTTTTTCAGAATGAGGAAAAGGAAAAAAGAGCGGCTGAACTGATTGTAGCCAATACCGAACTGGCTTTTCAAAACAAGGAGAAGGAAAAACGGGCCTACAAGTTAGCCCTTGCCAACACCGAACTTGTTTTTCAAAACAGGGAAAAAGAAAAGAGATCAGCTGAACTGATTGTAGCCAATACCGAACTGGCTTTTCAAAATAAAGAGAAAGAAAAACGGGCGGCTGAGTTATTTGTGGCCAATAAGGAACTGGCTTTTCAAAACAAAGAAAAGGAAAAGCGCGCCGCCGAATTAATTATAGCCAATAAAGAACTGGTTTTTCAGAATAAGGAAAAGGAAAAAAGAGCTGGTGAACTGATTGTAGCCAATACCGAACTGGCTTTTCAAAACAAGGAGAAGGAAAAACGGGCCGGGGAGCTAACCGCTGCCAACCATGAGCTTAAAACAGCCCAGGAGGACATAAGGAAGATGAACGAAGCGTTAGAGCAAACAGTGTTCGACCGTACCTCACAATTGGTTGCTGCAAACAAAGAACTGGAGTCGTTTTCATATTCCATATCGCATGATTTACGGGCACCCCTGCGTGCTGTTAACGGGTTTACTAAAATTTTGAAAGAAGAACTTGCCGGCCAATTAGATGGAGAAGCCAACAGGATTATGAACATTATTATGGCCAGCACCAAAAAGATGGGGCAGCTAATTGACGACCTCCTTGCGTTTTCGCGCCTCGGCCGAAAAGAGCTTTCGAAAATGAATATACAAATGCAGGATATGGTAACCAACCTGTGCGATGAAATAAAAGAGGAAAGCGGTCAACCTGAACTAAGATTCAAAATAAACGAATTAAAACCTGTAATGGGAGACACCATGGCCATTAAGCAGGTTTGGATCAACTTAATTTCGAATGCGGTTAAGTACTCGGGCAACAATGAAAAAGCAGTTATAGAGATAGGCTCTGAAGAAAAAGAGACAGAAATAATGTACTACATCAAAGATAACGGGGCCGGTTTTGATATGAGGTTTGCCCAAAAATTGTTTGGCGTGTTTCAGCGCCTCCATTCGGATGAAGAATTTGAGGGTACGGGCGTGGGCCTGGCTATTGTACACCGCATTATCAGCAAACACGGCGGCAGGGTTTGGGCCGACGGTAAAATAAATGAAGGCGCTAATTTTTATTTCACTTTAAATAAATAATACAACAATGAACTCAGACATTGAAATACTATTAGTTGAGGATAATATTAATGATGCTGAAATGACCATTCGCACCCTAAAGAAAAACAAAATGGGCTCTAAAATTTTACACCTAAAAGACGGCTCACTGGCATTGGACTTTCTTTTTGCCGAAGGTACCTATGAGGGGAGAGAAGTAAAACAAACACCTAAAGTTATACTGCTTGATTTGAAAATGCCGAAAATGAGCGGTATAGAAGTAATTCAAAGATTAAAAGAAGACCAACGCACCAGGCATATCCCCATTGTAGTACTTACCTCATCTAAAGAGGACCCTGATATTAAAACCTGTTACGATTTGGGAGTAAACGGCTACGTAGTAAAACCGGTTGAGTTTGAAGCCTTTCACCATGCAATTTCCACGCTTGGGCTATTCTGGTTGATTGTAAACCAGGCGCCACAATAAAAAATGTCCCCCATGAGCGGTAAAACCAAAATATTAATTGTTGAACACGATAAGAACGATATTGAGCTGCTGCATTACGAATTAAAGAAAGGTGGCATTAATTACGAGTGGGAATTAGTACAAAACGAATGTGATTACCGTAAAGCGCTTAAAAATTTTGCGCCCGATGTTATTTTATCGGATTATACCCTGCCGGGTTTTGACGGGGCTACAGCTTTTAAACTCAGGGAGAAAATGGCCCCCGATACTCCGTTCATTTTTGTTACGGGCGCTATGCGCGAAGAAAATGCAGTTGAGTTTATAAAAAGCGGAATTACCGAATATGCGCTTAAAGACAAGCTATATTCATTAATACCCAAAATACAGCGTGCCCTAAACGATGTAAAAGAAAAGCAGCAAAAAGGGAAAGTAAAGGTTGAACTTGCGCAAAGCGAAAGGCAGCTTGCCCGGGCACAGCAAATTGCTCAAATGGGAAGCTGGGAAACTGATTTTGACAACAATGTTACTTTATGGAGCGATGAAACCTGCCGTATTTACGGGGTTACGCCTGAAGAAAACTACCAGTCGCTGAATTCGTTTTTATTATTTGTTCACCCCGATGACTTGTGTTTTGTAAAAAAAACAGTAAAAGACAGTCTTTACAATTTTCGCGATTATGCGATAGACCATCGTATAATCCGTAAAGACGGGGTTGTGAGACACCTTCATTCGGAAAGCCGGTTTGAGTTTGATACAGCGGGCAAACCCATTAACTTGTTTGGAATAACCCAGGATGTAACGCATGTTAAAAAGATAGAGGCCGAACTTCACAAATCAGAATTGAACATCCACACCATTTTTGAAACTACCAATGTAGGGTTCATATTAACGGATACCAGCTTTAAAATAGTTACCAGTAACTCGGTTATAAATACCTGGGCAAAGGATTTAATGGGCTTTGACCTGGTTACGGGGGGCAGTTTGAGAGACATATTGCCACCCAAAAGGTTTGGTGAGTTTGAAAATATGATGGGCCTTATTTTACAGGGAGAGCAGGTTTCATACGAAATGGAATACCCGGTAGCTAACGGGGCTGCAAAATGGTTTCATATGAACGGTAAGCAGGTAAAGGAAATAAACGGCAAAGCAAGTGGTATATGTTTGGCCGTTAACGATGTTACCGAAAGAAAAAAAGCCGAAAAGGCAATTACTGACAGCGAAACACGGTTAAAAAAAGCAGAGCAGATATCGCACATGGGCAACTGGGAACTGAATTTCGCGGATAGTATGCTGTCGTTGTCGGATGAGGGCGCAAGGATATTCGGCTTTCCGCCTGAGCAAAATCACCTGTCGTATCAAAAGTGGACAGAATTGGTGCCTCCGGAAGACCTGGAATCGGTGTTGTGCTTAATAAAAGAGTCTAAGGTAGCATTAAAGGATACCAATTTTCATCATCGCATTGTGTTGAAAGATGGAACGGTTAAACACATCCTATCGGAAAGTAAATTTAAGATGGATGAAACAGGCAAGCCAACCGGCCTGTATGGCATTACACAAGACGTAACCGAAAGAAAAGAAGCAGAACGTAAAATAAAGGAATTGAATGAAAACCTGGAATTGCGTATACAGGAACGTACCACAGAGCTTACAAAAGCCAATGCAGCGCTGGAGGCGTTTTCGTATTCAGTATCGCATGATTTACGCGCACCGGTACGAACTATTATGAGCTTTAGCAACCTGATACAAAAAAACTTTAGCGATACCATGGAGCCGGGCGCAAAGGAACTGTTTACGTTTATTGATGATGGCAGTAAACGTATGAACGACATTATTGACAACCTGCTTAAGTTTGCCAAATACGGTAAGGATAAGCTCAACCTTGTACCGCTGAATATGACCAAAACAGTACAGGGCGTTTGGCTAAACCTTTGCCGCAATGCGCCTAACAATGCGGTGCTTGAAGTGGAAGAACTTCAGGTGGCACATGTGGACAGGTTGATGATGGAACAGGTTATTGTTAATTTACTTTCAAACGCTGTTAAATACTCTTCGAAAAAAGCGAAGCCCGTTATAAAAGTGTGGTGTGAGCAGGCAGATGAAAACGTTACATTTTATTTTAGGGATAACGGCGCCGGTTTTGATATGAAAAACTACGAGCGCTTATTCGGGGCTTTTCAGCGCTTGCACAACAACACGGAGTTTGCAGGTAATGGGGTAGGGCTAATGCTGGTGAAAAGTATTCTGGAAAAGCACGGCGGTACTGTTGGTGCAGAAGGCAAAGTAAACGAGGGCGCTACTTTTTATTTTACACTGCCCCGGTTTAGCGAGTAAATTTTCACCACCCCTTTACACTGCCTTTGTCGCAACCTACCGGCGTTTAATTCCCCACTTATGCAAATACTTGCCTATATTGCCTTATGAGAATCAAATGAGTTGCTGATGCAATGAATCAACCAATTGATAGTCATTCTAAAGGTTCGATAAACCTGATTTGGGCAATGTCATTGACTTAGTCGCGCCATTATGCAAGATGACAACATGCGACCCCGGATGGGGTCGNNGCTATAAATATTCGACCCCATCCGGGGTCGCACTTTGGCGCAGATAAGGTGACCATACTTTTTGTTAAGTCAATGATATTGCTGATTTAGGTAATTATTGGTTAATCTCTCAGGAACACTACTTTTTGTAATTTTGTTCCTTTGTCCGATTTGGAAAGGAAGGGTGAAAAATATTTTCGGAAAACCCTTGACACCGCAGCCACGCATAGCTCGAATGCTGCCTAAGGAGGATTTAGGGTAGGAGTGTGATTTGCCCGAGATGGTTAAAGGTCAAACGGGAAAAGCCGGTCTCAAAGATCAACGAAGGCCGTGACCAATTGAGCATCGGTTTATAAAATACTCCGGACCTTAGGGCAATGCCTGAAGTAATGAGTCGTAAAGCGTTAACCCGAATAGGTGGTGGTCAAAAATTTTCGGCCTTTGTTGATTTGCAATTCCGGCCTGAAGTGGTCAAAGCATCCGGCTCTTCCCCACTTACCGGTCTTTGGGGATGTGTGAATTATGTAAGTTATATCCATTATTATGTAATAGCTATATGCGGTAAGTAACCACCTTTGCTTAGCTAATATTAAGCGTTATGAAGAAAAAGCTCAACCCAATACTTTTGTTTGCAATGGCGATTACCAAAGTTAGCAAATCATGTTATTGGTGTGGCCAGCCTTTACAAAAATGTGCCGCATGTAATGGAAGCGGTACAATTAATGATTCCTTCTGTTGGCCCTGTAAAGGGAATGGTTGTATTTGTGCAGCCCACCGGGCAAATTGGCAAGGATAAATGATCCGTAGTGGAAGCGCCGGAGGCTTTGACCACTTCAGGCCGGAATTGCAAAGTAGGGTAGGTAAGGGCATTTCGGCCCAAACCTCTCAAAGAACCGTACGTGATAGTCTCCCTTCATACGGCTCTTATTTCCAGCCATTTTCTTTTATTCCCAATTTCCAATGATAAAACAAAGTGGGGTTACCCAACCTGGCTTGCTTATGTATATCATGCCCCCATTCTGAAGGGCCGGAAAGAACAGGTGCAAAAAAGAAATTGATATTATGATGCGGTCCTTACTATGGATATTTATTTTTCTGAGTTGTCGCTTTCCATCAGCCGCGCAGGATGCCCTGACTTTGATGGAGCATGACACCATACCGCCAGAGCGCATCGATTCTCCTCCTCCCAAAAAAATAAATAAATTTTGGAAGATGATAACACAACCAGCCAAGCCACCCCAAAAAGGCAAGTTGTATGCATTTCCGGTTCCGCTGCTGAGCGCAAGCCCCACAGTTGGTTTTTTGTATGGTCTTGGTGCGGGTGGCAGTTGTTATGCCGGTGATCCGACAGATACCCGTATTTCAAGTGCCCAGATGGGATTTGCTTATACTATTAAAAAACAGGTTTACACTAATTTTAAAAGTTCCATATACCTCGATCGGGACGATTGGATATTGTATGGAGATTGGCGTTTTCTTATGTCCTCGGTTCCGGGTTTTGCCGTAGGTTCCGGGATTTATGGAGACAGGCTGGCCAGTAATGGAGCTGAGTATAACGATAACCCTTATGCAAAGCAGGCGGCAAACGTTAGCCTGCTTTACTACGATTATTTGCGGCTGTATGAAACAGTTCTGCGGCGGGTTATAGATAAATTTTATATGGGCTTAGCTTACCATTTGGATTATTATACAAACATGCAGGATAAAGAACTGAATTTGGGAGCCACTGCTCCGGTAACTACCAACTATTACAACTACAACGTAAAGTATGGCTTTAGCCAGGGGGGTAGTATGTTGTCGGGTGTTTCGGTAAATGCTATTTATGACACGCGTGATAACCAGAATAATCCGTATGCAGGCCGCTATGCTTATGTATCATATAGATACAACCCTGTTTTTTTAGGCAGTAATGAAAATTCCAGTACTATCTGGATTGAGTACCGCGATTATGCGGATATTACGCACAACCACTACAATATTTTAGCTTTTTGGGTGTATGGTAATTTTGTAACCAGCGGTGCCGTGCCATTTCTGGACCTGCCCTCCTGTGGTAACGACCAGTTTGGCAGGTCGGCCGAGGGTTATATTAACGGACGCTTTAAAGGAGAAACGCTGGTATTTGGCGAAGTTGAATACCGCAGACATTTGTTCGGTGTCAAAAATTTTCCGGACTTGTTTGGCGTGGCTGTGTTTGCCAACATGACTACTGCGGGTGCCAAAGAAGACAATATAAGACTATTTCAATATGTTGCGCCGGCATTTGGCGGGGGCCTCCGCATCAACATCAGCCGCGTGGCCCGCAGCAATTTATGCATAGATTATGCCGTTGGCTTTTACGGTTCGCAGGGTTTGTATGTACGGTTCAACGAAGCGTTTTAGTGCATTTCTGTAAGTTTTTTTTCTGTAGTTTAATGGATCCAAAACATTAAACTGCAGACAGCAGGCTGAAAACCGCTCCATCCTTTGCTGGCTTCCATTTGGCAACAGCTTTTGCCTGTCTGTAAAATACCGGTGCAGGTGTTATTCAAAGGTATGGCCTATTCAAATGTCGATACGTTTTATATTGTATAGCCGCAATCTGCCATTACGAATTCCGGCGCTGCCATTTTAGGTAGCGGTGGTGGGCCCTGCATCGGTCAAGACGCGATACTATGCTTGTTGCCCCGCTCGATATTCAGGAAGGGGCAACTGTAACGGTAAGCGCTTTAGCTGCTCAGATACCGGATGCATGACCGGGTGATAGCGGCAATTGGGCTGCTTATGCCGGTGGTGGACATGGCTCTGCCGGTTACACCCAATCCATCAGACGTCGCCTGATAAGTGGTTATTTTGTAATTTTTTTTAGGAATTGTGTAACTCTTTCAGGTCTTTAAGCACCGAGCTTTACAATATGAAATTTTCATTCACAATTAAAAAAAATGAAAAATGAAAAACAATCAAACCGACCAGCTTAACCACGGCAAATCAGGCAACAAAACAAACCCAAAGCCGCCAATGGCAGACGACAAAAAAGAAAGTAAACGCAATGTTCAGTTTACCAAAGACGCCATACCGGCTAAAGATGTTTTAGGCATGGATGAGTCTGATGGTGAAGTTCCCGCTGATAAAACCCCCGGTAATTCCCAATTGCAAAAAACAGAAAGCAAAACAGGAAAGAACAATCTTAAAAAAGGGGGTCTGTAAACACTCTAAGCAATCTCCGTTTGCACGGAGATTGCTTTTTTATCCGTTAAGACTTCATTTATAAAAACCAATAAACAACTAAAATATGAAAACGCATTTCCCGGTTATTTTTACCTCACTTTTTATTTCGGCTATTTTATTTACCTCATGTAATTCCGGCGATTCGATAAAACAAGCCAACGCAGCCAATACCCATAGCCCTGATATGGTTCCTTCAGGAAAAGTGAATAGTGACGATGCTAAATTTGCTACAGAAGCTGCAAGTGGTGGCATGATGGAAGTTGAAATGGGAAAACTTTGCATTGACCATACAAAAAATACTGAGGTAGAAAACTTTGGAGCCATGATGGTTGAAGACCATACTATCGCCAATAACGACTTGATGAATATTGCTGCAGGCAAAAACCTGGTACTTCCTGCTATTATGAGCGATAAGGATCAGAAAATGGTTGACAACATGAGGAATAAATCAGGCAGTGATTTTGATAAATCGTATATCAATATGATGATAAACGACCACGTTGAAGATATAGCCAATTTTAAAAAGGAAGCCAGCGGGGGCAAGGATGCGGACATTAGTTCCTTTGCCACAAGAATATTGCCCACTTTGCAAAAACACTTAGATGCTGCAAAAGCTGCGCAAAAGGTAATTTAAGCTCTTCCGCATTGAAATTGACATAAAAAACCGGGGAAAACTTTGCAAAATTCGGGTAAAAAATCTCAGGTAAATAGACTTTGTAATTCTGTTGGCCGTAACAAGGCGCCATTTTTAGTGAATAAGGAAAGGTATGCCAACGTGGTTAAAATGGGCACAAAAATATGTGCCCGTTATTATAATGCAATAAAACAGGCAATGAAAAGTTTTTTTTGTATAGTAGTGATAACAATGGTGTTCAACGCCTGTAGTTCTTCTGTCCGGAAACCAGATGCGGGGCAAGCGAAGTCAGGCAATGAACAAGCGTTGAACGAACCGGTAGAAAAACCAGACACTGCGGGTTCAAAAAAGGAAGAAAGTAAATTAGAATTCAATCGCGTCCTGTTAACCGGCCATATCAATAAGTACTATGCCGAACAGCTTACCAATCCCCAAAAAAAGAGCAGAAAAAGTTTATCGCAATTCGGTTATAACCTGGAACTAATTCCTTTCCCAATGTTTCCTATAACTGAATTTATAGACCCCGATGATTTTGGGCGGCAAAGTTATGGCAAAGGGGGGCCGGGAGAACATAATGGCTCGCTTTACACCTGCAGGGGGGGCTTTATGGATTTCTCGCATATCCGTTGCGCTGCAGATTGGACTGTTTACCTAACTTTTAAAATAATTACCGAACAGCACGATTTTGATTTACCTCCAGAGGCCGGAACCCTGAAGTTACGTTTTCAAAACCTGGATAAATTATCTTTAGATGATGTAGGCAGTCTGGCCCAAAAAATTACGGTTGAACGGTTGGTTTGGCACGAAGTAGCAAGCTGGCATTATCATTCGCCTAATTATGAATTTAGCGAGCAACAATCCACCTTTACCCCGGAAGATCTCTACTCAAACATACTGGGTACGGTGATAGGAAAAAAAATTGCCATGCGCATTTTAAAAAATCTCGATACCCTTTCTTACTCCGAAATAGCATCTGAAGAAATAGCAAAGGAAATTGCTTCCTTAAACCCCGTTAAAACCAAAAAGGAAAGCAAAGAGGCATACGACATTGTTGACCGGTATAAACAATTAAAATTACCTGTTGCCAAAAGGAATAAAGATGTGTGGTGGGATAGCAACATAGTTTTTTCAGACGAGCGATATTGCTTTAAAAGATACATGAACATAGGACCGCAAATGCCACCCTGGCTGGTTCCTGAATCGCAACAGTTGGGTTGCCCTGTTCACCCCAAAGCCGAAGTGCTGCCGGTGCCGCAAAAAGCAAGTACCGGTGAATCCTTTTATAGCTATTACCAGTTTACAATCTCTCCGGACTCTGTATTGTTTTTCGCCAAAAAAAGCCATAAGCAACTTCATCCGGTTTTTATGCCCTTTTCAACGCAGCATTTTGATATAGTTGTTAATCAGATTGGCAAAGAAATGGAAGAACAACTATTGGCAGGTTACGATAAGCGGGACAATGACGATCCGGTAGCGCAGTTTAAAGGCATTAAGAGGGTTTTATTTGAATAAGCGGCAATCCCCGGCATGATATTTGAATTGATTGGATAAGGGATTTCTGAACTAAATAATAAATGAAGTATTTTTTAAATTAATAGCTGATATATGAAAACCAAAATTTTAATTACAGGCATTGTTGTTATAATAGCTGCCTTTGCCATTACAATTACAAAAGCCCGGCATAAAGTTGAAAAACCAGTGGAGGTGTTTAACGCNNGCACAACCTCAAACTCCGTCAGAAGCCAATAAGCCAGCCGACGTGCCTGCTCCAACTCCTCCTTTAAAAACAGATGTGACAGGAGAGCATAACAAACTTATTGCGCGTCGTTTTTATGACGACGTAGTTAATAAACATAACCTGGCCTTAATTGATTCTTATGCGGCGCCTGAATACGTGGAGCATCAATACGATACACACTTTGCAGGTGATTTAAAGGGCATGAAAAAAGCCTTTGCCCATTATTTTATTGCCTTTCCGGATATGCACGTCAAGGTTAATTTTATGATGGTGGAAGGCAATTTGGTAGCAACCCAGATAACTACAACCGGTACTAACACCGGCCCCATATACGGAAGACCGGGACGTGGAAAGAAAATTGATATGAACGGGGTTGATATTGTGCGATTTAAAGATGGTAAAGTTGTAGAGCACTGGGGTTATGCCGAAGAGGGTAAAATGCTTTCTCAACTTGGCCTGATAGGCCCTTTGATAAAAGCGGGTAAAAAGGAGGAGCGTTCGCAGAAAAAAAGAGCAGTAGCCGATGTGTCCGGTGGCGATTAATCATTTCAACAAAAACCTTGACACCGCAACCACGCATTGCTTGAATATTGCCTAAGGAGGATTTAGGAAAGGAGTGTGATTTGCCCCAGAAGATTAAAGGTCAAACATTGCTTTTGCCTTTTGCCACTCTGGGATCAGAATTTCATCATAGCCCGGATGCGGCATATTAACTGGCTTTTATTTAACTCACCGGCTTATCTGTCGTAAGAACAGGCGGAATATCAATCCCAGCGCCTCGGCCTCGCTGTTGAAGTAGTGCTCCTGCTTCACTATATCATGGGGGTCGAATGCCCTCAACTTTTCGATGGCGGGCAGGTGCGCGGGCTTCACCACCGCTTCAAGCTGGCTGATGTAGCCAGGGTATCTGGTAACGAATTCTATTGCGTCCATGTTCTGATAATTTATGACCGCAAATCAGAGCATGGTTTAAAAGACACAACGTGTGAATTCTGTAACTATTTTAAGAAATTATATAACATTTTCAAATTTTATTAAATTACATTTGTATAATAATGACTACTTAAAAATAGCTAAATTCATCCATAACAATGAAAGCACTTATCTTATTAAACGAAGAGAAAGATAAAATATTTACGGAGCTAATCATAGCTAACAAAGAACTTGCATTTCAAAATGACGAGAAGGAGAAACGGGCGGCAGAACTCGTTATCGCCAACAAAGAGCTCGGCTTTCAAAACAGCGAGAAAGTGAAGCGAGCGGCGGAGTTAACCATAGCTAACAATCGTAAAAAGGCTTCGGAAGTGCGCTACAGAAGGTTGTTTGAGACGGCAAAAGACGGTGTCATTATCCTGAACGCTGAAACAGGTGAGATAGAGGACGTAAATCCATTTCTGATAGAAATACTGGGCTATTCAAAGGAAGAATTTATAGGCAAGGAGCTTTGGGAAATTGGCTTGTTCAAAGACATCTTAATTAATAAGGAGGCCTTTTTTAAGCTGCAAATAGGTGGGCATATCCATTATGAAAACCTACCACTTAAAACCAAACAGGGACGTCCTATTTGGGTTGAGTTTGTAAGTAACGCTTATGTCTCGGACGGGAAAACAGTTATGCAATGCAATATTCGGGACATTACAGAACGCCATAATGCGGCAGAAAAGTTACGGCAATCAAACAAAAAATTCCAGGAAATAGTGGAAACGGCACTGGAAGGAATCATGCTCACCGACAAGGATAGTAAAACAACTTTTATAAATAAAAGGTTTACAAAAATATTTGGTTATTCATCTGAAGAAATGGCTAAGAAAGCAATATCCGACCTCATAGATGAAGATTGGAAAATTATGGCCAAAGCGAAACACGAAAATCTGTTAAAGGGTATTGATGAGACCTTCGAGATGGTTTTTCGCACGAAAAGTGATGAAAAAATATGGATTAACGCTAGTGCCAGTGCTATCATGGGGGCCAATGGAGAATATGAGGGGGGCGTGGCCATGCTTAATGATATTACCGAACGAAAAATAGCAGAATACAAATTAAAAACCGAATTCGAAAACAGACAACTGCTATTAAATTCCATTGCCGAGGGGGCTTATGGGGTTGACATCAATGGAATTTGTACTTTTGTTAATAAATCATTTTTGAAGTTGACCGGTTATGATAATCCGGAGGAACTTATAGGAAAGCAAATGCACCTCATTATTCACCATTCGCATCCTGATGGCAGTAATTATCCGGCCAGCAAATGCAAAATGCTTAGTGTGATAAGGACAAAAGAATATATCACCGTTAGTGATGAGGTATTCTGGCGAAAAGACGGCTCGTTTTTCTGGGTTGAATACCGGTCGTCCCCAATGATTATAGACAATGAAGTAGTTGGCTCCATATGCTCCTTCAATGATATTACGGAGCGCAAAACGGCAGAATTAAAAACACGGCATCTTACCCAGGCCATGGAACAAAGCCCGGCAACAATAGTAATTACCGATACCTTCGGCGATATTGAGTATGTAAACCCAGCGTTTACGCAAACTACCGGCTATACTAAAGCCGAAGCGATAGGTAAAAATCCCCGTATATTAAAATCGGGTTACACCAGCGGTAGTGAATATAAAAACCTGTGGCAGGAAATTAAAGCAGGGGACGAATGGCGGGGCGAGTTCCACAACAAAAGAAAGAATGGCGAATTATATTGGGAATCGGCCTTGATTTCGTCTTTAAAAAACGAACATGGCGATATTGTAAATTTTATTGCCATTAAGGAAGATATTACCAGGCAAAAACTGGCTGAAATTGAAATAAGGGATTTGGACCAACGTCTGGAGGAAAAAGTAGTTGCACGCACGTCAGAATTAAGCGAAGCCAATAAATCGCTGGAGGCATTTACCGGCATGGTTTCACATGATTTACGCGCTCCTGTGCGGGCGGTTAGCAGCTTCGCAAAAATTATTCAGGATGATTATGCTGCAAAGATGGAACCTAAAGAGAAGGAACTATTCGCATATATTGAGGATAGCGCGAATCGGATGAACGTTATTATAGAAGACTTGTTGAAACTCGCCAGGTCGGGTAGTGTGAAACTTAAATCAGAACCTGTTAACATGAAGCGGCTTATTGAGGGTGTTTGGTTGAATATTAGCCGCACCACAGTTCACCACGCCAGCCTTGAATTAAAGGTACTGCCAGTTGTTAAGACAGATGAGTCGCTGATGCACCAGGTTGTGGAGAACCTGCTTGCCAACGCTATTAAATATTCTTCAAAGAAAGAAAAGCCTGTGGTAACAGTTTGGAGCGAGCAGACCGCTGGCAAAATAACTTTCTACTTTAAAGATAACGGCGCAGGTTTTGATATGAAAAATTACGACCGCCTGTTCGGCACTTTTCAACGCCTTCACAACCGAAGCGACTTTGAGGGAACCGGTGTTGGTTTGAGCCTTGTTAAACGAATCATAGAAAAACACGGCGGCACCGTAGGGGCAGAAGCTAAAGTTGGTGAAGGCGCCATGTTTTATTTCACCCTTCCGGTTTTATAAAACCTAAAAATGAAAAGACAAATAAACATTTTACATATTTAAAATAACGATGTTTATGTTGCCATTATTTTGCATGAGCTTTATAAATACTGGCCGAAGATTAGAAAAAAACAGATTGCTCAGCTTTCGTTATCCAGAATACCTTCAATTAAATTATGTATTGACTTCCTGTTTGGAGCGAATTAACTAACTGAATATCATTCAAAAGGTTCGGTAAGTCGTCTTGTAAGGCTACAAAACCAACCCATCATCTGAATAACCATCATTGGTTCAGTGACCTGTAAAGCGGCCGCATGGTTTTGTATAACCCCTTATAAAAAATCAGCCGCTTATCGTAAAAGCTGAAATTGGCAGGCTGCGGCTCAAACACCTTTTTAATCTTCAATCTTGTTTTCATTTCATCGTAACTCACTATACCCAGGTTATTTAAACACATAAAGGCAACCCCTTTGGTATTTGTTTGCCTGGGGTGTTCCGGCAAATAAACCGGTATCTGAAGTGCATCAGCACAAATTTGCGCCGCAGTCTCCCACAAAGCCCCGCCGCCCGAAAAATATATCTTTTCAATTTTTCGTTTCAGTTTGGCTTCGTAAGTCTTTAACACCCATTTAAGCGTTAAAGCATACGATTCAAACACTGCACGTACCATGTCGTTGCGGGTCGCCTGCGGGCTCAGGTTTATAAACCCGCCCCGCATGTTAGCATCCTGTTCGGGAAAAGTAGAACCAAAAATCCAGGGCATAAATATTGCCCCGTTGCTGCCCACCGGCGACTCCGCCGCCATTTGGTCGGCTATAGCCNNGCTATAGCCGCATAATGCAAATCGGTATCCTCATTTATTTTGGTAAGGTCATCCTCCTTTCGCAAAAAATTCTGTACCAAAAAATTCAGCGATTTGGTTCCGCTGCCCAGCTCACCAACCAGGTTAAACTTATCCTGCACAGGGCTTGTCAGCGAAAAAACCCCGCTCAGCACATCCATCATCCGCTTCGGTACCAATACACCTGCAGTCAGCGTGGTACCAAGGTCAACCACCATCTCGTAATCATTAAAAGCTCCGCTGCCCACCATAAATGCGGTTGTGTCTACAATGCCTGAAAACACCTGTACGTTTTCAGCAAGTCCGAGGTATTTAATCACTTCATCTATCGGCTTGCCAAGGTTTGCACCAACCGGTACTATTTCCGGAAACTTATCAAAATCGAGGCCCATCAGCCTGATAAGGCTTTTATCGAAATTGCCTTTGCTCCATGCCGCTTTTTTTATCAGCGCATAACCGAATCCGGTGTTTTCATTGGTGCTGAATTTCCCGGTAAATTTCAGGCTCAGATAATCTGAAGGCTCTAAAACTTTATAGGTTTTGCTCCATGCCTCAGGCATTTCGTTTTTCAGCAGCAGCATATGGCTGCCTCCGTCCGTTCCCGAAAGAAGAGGGGGTATTCCCACACTCCACAACCACCTCGCTACTTTAAAAACATTATAACCCATTACCGGGGGAAAGCCCCCCAATATACTTTTAGTGTATTTACCGGCCCGGGTATCTTCCCACATAATAGCATTATGCACCGCATTTCCATCCTTATTCACCGGTACTGAGCTAAAGTATTGCGCGCAGTTACTGATGGCAACAATGTTCTTAGCTGTGCCTGATTCGTCAATTACCTCTTTCGAAAGTTCGAGAATTTGCCGCCACCATTCTTCGGGGTTTTGCTCTACTCCTTTGCCATTTTCAGTATAAATATTAGTAAAAATACCGGAGCGGGTCGACAATATTTCCCCATTCTGATTCACCACCGAAACCTTGGGGCCGCTGGAGCCCAGGTCAATAGCTAACACACATTTCAAACTGTTATCAGGCATAGCGTTTATAACAAGGTTTGAAATTAAAAAGGATAAACACTCTGCGTTACATCCGTGTAAGCAAACAGCATAGGTATATACATCGAAGGGTCTATCTCTCTGCCTGCACCGCCATACATAGCCGCAGATTTAGGGTCTCCTTTTTGAACTTTAGCATAAGCCACCGCTTCTTTCAAATCTTTTTCAAACGAACTTACAATGCCCGGGTTAGTGATTTGCGGGCCGGTTATACAAAAATGTAACCCGTTTGGATTTTGCTGCCCGTTTAACCTCCAGCCTTTGGTTTTTAAATAGTCGTTAACATGATAGATATTAAACTGGTCCGAACCTATGGCGGTAATAAACAGCGAATCACCAAACAATTTCAATTCAGGAATGGCCCTCACCATATTTTTCATGTTCTTATTTACCTCAAAAATTTCCCCGGCCCTTTTCATGTAACCTTCGCGGCCATAGTTAACCATAGCTGCCCAGGTAGCCGCAAACAATCCACCACTCTTACTTCCGTTAAAGCCCGTTGAAATATAAATCCCGCCCGGCCAGTCTACCTGCCCATAATACTGGTATCGCCTTAATTCTTCATTGCTGAATAAAACAGTAGAGGTTCCTTTAAGCGCATAACCGTATTTGTGGGTATCCGCCGAAATAGCCGTTACCCCAGGCAACCTGAAATCAAATACCGGGCATGTAATACCCAGCGGTTCAGCCCATGCCAGAATAAAGCCACCTAAACAACCATCTACATGCAAACCAACGTTATGTTTCAATGCAAGGTCTGAAAGTTTATCAATCGGGTCAATCATGCCGTGTCCGTAATTTCCGGCACTGCCTACAATCAGCACTGTATCCGGGGTAATTTTGCTTTCAATATCCTGCACATCCGCCAGGTAATGCTCATCAACTTTTGCTGTCAGCACTTTTAAATTCAGGTAATGTGCCGATTTGAAAAATGCAGGATGCGCCGTGGCGGGAATAATTATTTCGGGTTGTGTAATGTTCTTTTTATCAAGCCCCCATTCGCGGTGGGCATAAACCGATTGGTAGATACTATCTGTTCCACCGGTAGTAAGCGAGCCGCAGGCCTTTTGATCCGGTGTTCTTTTATTTACTGCATCGCCATTAAAAATATCCAGGGTCATGGCAATTATCTCGCCTTCAAATTTAGTGAGCGATGGGCATACATCGCGTTGTATGGAATTTACCTGAGAGAAAAAGGCAAAAGCTTCATTCAGAAAATCATAATGGTCCTGGTCGCCCTGGTAAAACGAACCCGATATTTTACCATTTTTCCACGGAGCGCTTTCAATAGCATGCATCTCCTTTATTTGCCTCATCACTTCCTCTCTTGAAGTAGACTTCTCCGGCATTTTACTATTAATGGCATACTTATCTTTGTACGGAAAAAACGAGTCTGCCAGTTCAGGATTACTGCGCATTTCATTTTTTACAAGTTCTATTTTTTTATTGTCGCTCATACTTCTTTGCGCTGCCCTTGCTAATGCAGGAAGATGCTTGGTGATTTTCTTTTCCAGGAACTTTGCAATACCCATAAATTCGTAATTAGTCTTTTAAATAATATCGTCCAATCTATTTTGTAATAAACCTGCGGCAAAGCTAAAAATAGTATAATGCCTTATAAAATAGGAATGAATTAAAACCCTGAAATCGGTGCCAGGGCCTGGCGAGCCGTTCGGGTGCATATCAAAATTGTCCTTCGATAGACAAGTGGTTGGCGGGATGCCAAACCACGAGGGCTCCCGGTTTGGCGTCCCCGCCAACCGGAATTAAACCTCATAGAAGCTGTTTAAAATTAAAGAAAAGAGGTAGTGTCTTAGTTTGGACGTTATCGCCCATATTGTATATAATTACGCCATGGATGCTTTAACAGCCTTTGGGCTTTTCGCCGTTTCAGGAATGCTGGTCTGCTATGCCCTCGATGCCAGATCGCATTGGTGGGGCTTTGGCTTTGCGGTTTTCTGTCTCCTCGGCTCCGCCTATGGATTCCTCCAGGGCGCGTGGCCGTTCGGGCTTGTTGAAGGTATCTGGGCCATCATTGCTGCCAGACGTTGGTGGATCAGGCGAATTTCAAACTGAGACACTATCAGAAAAGAAATACCTGTTAACACAAAGTTCAATACAAANNCCGGTTTGGCGTCCCCGCCAACCGGAATTACTGCAGATAGCGACAATTTGATGTGCCCGGGCTGGTCTGCTGCTTTCCGAAAAAGTCAATTGAATTTCAAAATAGCTGCTATAACTTATTTTAACTATCGCAATAACCTGTCTGTTGTTAAAATCCCGGCAACTAAATACCTTCGCCGTTGTTATATATACATGCAAAATAATGGTTGCTGAAAATGAACAAAAATAAAATCCTGCTTTTTGCCGGCGTATTTCTGCTTGTGCTGCTTAGTGGCTGCAACTTTAAAAATATCGTCAACCACATGTATACGCAATACATCGTCAGGGCCCCTTACGATGTAATAATTGTGCCCGGTGTAGGTTTCGATACCGCTACACAACAAACAAATGGCTTTAATGCCCGCATAGTTTGGGCCAAAACCTTATACGAGCGTGGTGTTACAAAAAATATCATCTTTTCCGGTTCTGCCTGTTACTCACCCTACATCGAAGGAAAGGTAATGAAAATGATTGCCGAAAAAATAGGGGTCCCTGCTGCCAATATTTTTTGCGAAACCCGGGCCGAACATAGTAAAGAAAATGTGTACTATAGTTCGCTCATGGCCCGCAAACTGGGTTTCAAAAAAATTGCCCTGGCCACCGATCCTTACCAGGCGTTATATTTAGAAGCCTTCGTTCAAAAGAACATGCCCGATATGGGTATCCTGCCATTCGCCATCGACTCGCTCAAGTATTATTCGCGCACAGTTCCATCGGTTGATGTTTCCTCAGCTATGGTAAAAGATTTTATTCCGCTGGATAAGCGCGAAAGCTTCTGGGTTCGTTTTAAATACGCCAATAGCAACAGCTTGCCAGCCCTGCCAAAAGATGAATAGGTAATTGTCCCTGTAAAAAACTATGCGTTCTTTCTGTGGCTTAGTTCCTCAGCCAGGTACTTAGCTGTGTGGCTTTCTTTTACCAAAGCAACTTCCTCCGGTGTTCCGGTTGCAATTACCTTCCCGCCGCGGAAACCGCCCTCGGGCCCTATATCAATAATGTGGTCGGCCACTTTAACTACATCCAGGTTATGCTCAATCACCAAAACGGTGTTACCACGCTCAACCAGTTTGTTCAACACACCCAGCAGCACGCGAATGTCTTCAAAATGCAAGCCGGTAGTAGGTTCATCCAGAATATAAAAAGTTTTACCTGTATCTTTTTTCGAGAGCTCTGCCGAAAGTTTAACCCGCTGCGCCTCACCACCTGATAAGGTAGTAGACGATTGCCCCAACCGTAAATAACCCAGCCCCACATCATTTAAAGTCCGCAGCTTCGGAAAAATAGCTGGAATAGCCTCAAAAAATCCGAGCGAATCCTCCACTGTCATATTCAATACATCGCTGATAGATTTTCCTTTATACCGCACTTCCAGCGTTTCGCGGTTATACCTTTTACCCTGGCACTTCTCGCACATCACTTCTACATCGGGCAAAAAGTTCATTTCAATAATCTTCATACCGCCGCCCTGGCACTCCTCGCAACGTCCGCCTTTTACGTTAAATGAAAACCTTCCGGGGCTATAGCCACGAATCTTTGCCTCAGGTAATTGCGCAAATAGCTTACGTATCTCATCAAAAACCTTAATGTAAGTAACCGGGTTACTCCGCGGTGTTCTGCCAATGGGTGACTGGTCAATTTCAATCACCTTATCCAAATGCTCTAAACCTGTAACTGATTTATAAGCAAGTGGTTTATGATTAGTTCTGTAAACATGCGTATGCAAAATCGGGTAAAGTGTTTCATTGATAAGCGTTGACTTACCACTTCCTGATACTCCCGATACACAAATAAAAGTTCCCAGCGGAAACACCACATCCACATTCTTCAGGTTATTGCCCGATGCCCCTTTCAGAGAAAGATATTTTCCATTGCCTTCTCTTCTATGCTCAGGCACTTCAATATTCAGTTTACCTGAAAGGTATTGCGCAGTAGTAGAATTCTTTTTCAAAAACTCCTGCGGTGTCCCGTAAGCTACTATTTTACCACCATGCTCACCGGCTTTAGGGCCTATATCAATAATGTAGTCGCTTTCCAGCATTATCTCCTTATCATGCTCAACCACCAAAACAGTGTTGGGGTTGGCCGCCAGTTGTTTCAGCGCGGTTATCAGCTTGCGGTTATCGCGCTGATGCAGGCCGATGCTCGGCTCATCTAAAATGTAAGTAATACCCGAAAGCTGCGAACCAATCTGCGTAGCCAACCTGATACGCTGCGACTCGCCACCACTCAAACTTTTGGCAGGCCGGTCAAGCGCCAGGTAATCCAATCCCACGTCTAATATAAAGTTGATGCGCGCACGGATTTCCTTCAGCAAATCTTTGGCAATCGTGCGCTGTTTATCGCTGATGCGGTTTTCCAAACCGGTAAACCATTTTTCAAGGTCGCCCAAATCCATCATGGCCAGTTCGCCAATATTCTTCCCGTCAATTTTAAACCAAAGGCTTTCTTTTTTCAACCGGGTTCCGTTGCAGGTGCGGCAGGTTGTTTGGTTCATAAAACCTTCGGCCCAGCTGCGGATACCTTCGGAAGTAGTAAACCTGAAACATCTTTTTAATAAACCTACCAGCCCGCCTTTGCTCAATGTATACCACCGGTCGTCAAAATCTTCAATCACCAGGTCTTCCTCTTCAAACTGCTGGTCTTCATCCGGTGAACCGTAAAGAATATAATGCAACGCCTCAGAAGGTATTTTATTAATGGGGTCGTTAAGATTGAATTTATATTGCCGCGCTATGCTGGCCAACTCCCTGAAAATAAAATTATCCCTGGCCTCTCCCACGGGAAGGATTCCCCCACGGTTAATAGAAAGCTTCTCATCGGGTATTATAACTTCCTTTCTAACCTCGTATGTAACCCCCAATCCATTGCAGGTAGTGCAAGCCCCATAAGGCGAGTTAAACGAAAAAGTATTGGGGGAAGGTTCCTCGTACGAAATACCCGATTCAACGCACATCAAATGTTTGCTGAAACTGAATACCTGGTTATTCCCGGCATCCAGCAACATAATAAGGCCCTTGCCTTGTTTCATGCCCAGCGAAAGAGAGGTCCGCAACCTGTCGCGTGCATCCGATTCAATTTTCAACCGGTCAATAATCAATTCAATATCGTGCACTTTATACCGGTCAAGCTGCATTTTAGGCCGCACATCAACTATCTCGCCGTCAACCCTTATTTTTAAATATCCCTGCTTGCGCACCTGTTCAAATAGCTCGCGGTAATGCCCTTTACGCCCGCGCACAATCGGGGCCAGCATAATCATCTTCTTTTCGGCATGGTTAACCATCAAATGGTCAATAATCTGCTCCTCGGTAAACTTTACCATTTTATTGCCCGTTACATACGAGTAGGCATCACTCGCCCGCGCATATAGCAGACGTAAAAAGTCATATATCTCCGTTACTGTGCCAACCGTAGAGCGCGGGTTTTTATTAACCGATTTTTGTTCGATTGAAATAACCGGCGATAGCCCCGTTATTTTATCTACATCCGGCCTTTCATAACCACCAATAAACTGGCGGGCATAGGCCGAAAGTGAGTCCAGGTACCTGCGCTGGCCCTCGTTATAAATAGTATCAAATGCCAACGACGATTTGCCACTACCCGAAATACCCGTAATAACCACAAACTGGTTACGGGGAATAGATACCTCAATATTTTTAAGGTTGTGTACACGGGCACCAAACACTTCAATATTGTCTGGTTCAATACCGATAGCAGGCTCATCCTTTTCAAGGACGGCAACAGGTTTTTCTTCTTTAATCTTTTTGGTAGCCATTAAGGAGGTGCGAAATTACGCAAAAAGTAAGAACAAAGTGGGGTGGGAAAGGTTTAGAAAGGAATCTATAGTCTTTAATTGTTTAACAGATGCCCTTGCGCCCTTAATTAGCGGCATTTCGCTCACAAAGTCATCTGTTTTAATGTTTTTAAAAACCTCTTTAAATCTTATATTTGAGAAATGGGCAAGACGATGAAAATTATTTTACTTTTTCTATCATTTCTCATTCCCTTGATTTTGTTCTTTTCGTGCAAAAAACCTCCGGATACGCATTCTATAACCGATACAGCCGTTATCACTCACCCGGATTCTCTGGTTGTTGGTACTTGGCACGTACAAGCTTCTTATGTTACTTCCGGCGGACCAAATTACACGGATTCAGTTTTGGGAACTACCAACATAACTATTACTGAGGTAAGCCCCGGAACGGTTACGTTCAGAGATGACACTTTTACTCATCAACAATTCCAGATTTCGGACCCTGGTGAGGATTCAATTTACCCGCCCCCATATACCAACTACTTCGTAATGTACGGCAACTATATCCAACTTTCTCCCGCCAGCAGGGACACTATTACAATATTTGAAGGATCCAGGGGTATAAGTCATAGTGCCGGCTATTTCTGGACCGGCTATAAAGTTCATTGATGGACTTGTTAATTATTTTATGAGAAACCCGCCATTGTTACCCCATCACTAAAAAAATTAAAATCCTTTTGAGTTTAGAAAGCTTTTCCTTCAAAACGTGTCAGGAAATTTACAAAGAGCCTGCATTTTTTTCCTCTATTTTCGCCGCATGAGTTATTTAGATGAGTTAAATGAAGCACAACGTGCAGCAGTTGAAAATGTTGATGGGCCAACTATGATTGTTGCCGGCCCCGGCTCGGGCAAAACAAGGGTACTTACTTACCGTATTGCACACCTGCTTAAATTGGGTGTAGATTCCTTCAGCATACTGGCGCTTACCTTTACCAACAAGGCTTCTGAATCTATGCGCCACCGAATTGAAAAAATTGCAGGCACCGACGGAAGAAATCTTTACATGGGCACCTTTCACTCGGTATTTGCCCGCATATTAAGAGTAGAAGCGCCCAAAATTGGCTATCCTTCCAACTTTACTATTTACGATACCGAAGACGCAAAGTCACTGCTAAAAACAATTATTAAAGAGCAGGGGCTTGATGATAAAATTTATAAACCCAACCAGGTGCTAAACCGCATTTCAGCCGCTAAAAATGCCTTAATAACACCAACACGGTACGCCGCTGACCCGGAACTATTGACCGAAGACCGCCATGCCCAAAAACCTGCCATTGCTACCATTTACAGGCTTTATACCGAACGCTGTTTTAAAAGCGGCGCCATGGATTTTGACGACCTGCTGCTGAACATCCATATTATTTTAGAAAAATTTCCGGATGTGCTTTACAAATACCAGCACAAATTCAGGTACGTTTTAATTGATGAGTTTCAGGACACTAACTTTTTGCAGTACAGCATTGTAAAACGCATAGCAGATGTGTTTCAGAATATTACCGTGGTGGGCGATGATGCCCAAAGTATTTATGCCTTCCGCGGTGCTACCATTGATAACATACTGAATTTTGAAAAGGACTTTCCAGACCTGAAAGTTTATAAGCTGGAACAAAATTACCGCTCCACGCAAAATATTGTAAAGGCTGCCAATGAGCTGATTCATAAAAACAAGAACCAGTTAAAGAAAGAAATCTGGACCCAGAACGATAAGGGCGAGGATATAAAAATAGTGCGTACCCCCAGCGATAACGAAGAAGGCCGCTGGGTAGCCGATTCTATCATGGAATTAAAAATGCGCGAGCATTATAAAAATTCCGGCTTCGCTATTTTGTACAGAACCAACGCTCAATCGCGCGCTTTTGAAGAATCGTTGCGCAGGCACAACATTCCGTATAAAATATACGGGGGCATGAGTTTCTACCAGCGTAAGGAGGTAAAAGACCTGCTCGCCTACCTCAAACTAACGGTTAATCATTACGATGAGGAAGCTATGAAACGCGTTATCAATTACCCTGCCCGGGGCATTGGCCAGTCAACCATTGATAAAGTGGCCATGTTTGCCGCCAATGAGAACAAAGCAGCCTGGGACGTTTTAGACAATATTCATACTTACGATTTTACCGCCCGCGCAAAAACTTCAATTGAAGAATTTGTGATGATGATAAAAAGCTTTGGCGCCCTGTCTGCAACAAAAACTGCTTATGACCTGGCCTCGCATGTGGGTAAAACCACCAGGCTGATTGCGGAGTTATACAACGACAAAACCGTTGAGGGCGTAAGCCGCTTTGAAAACGTGCAGGAATTACTGAACTCCATTAAAGAGTTTGTTGAAGAAGATGTTTTGCAGGAAGATGAAGTAATATTTACCGATAAAGGCATTGGCAGCTTTATGCAAAATGTATCATTGCTTACCGGTAACGAGAAGGAAGACGAAAACCTGGATACGGTAAAAATGATGACCATACATGCCGCCAAGGGGCTGGAGTTTCCGGTGGTGTACGTTGTAGGTATTGAAGAAAACCTGTTCCCCGGCCAGCAATCGTTATACAGCCTGGAAGACCTGGAGGAAGAGCGCCGTTTGTTTTATGTGGCCATAACCCGTGCCGAAAGCCGCTTGTTTTTAACCTACGCCAGCACCCGTTATAAATTCGGCTCTTTGAACTATTGCGAGCCGAGCCGTTTTTTAATGGAAATACCCGAAAATGTAGTTTCGTACCACGGCGACCTTAAAAAACCGAAGGCCCCCGATGCCGCTAAAAACCTGTATTCTAAAATCACTTCGCAGCCAATAGTAAAACCTGCTGTAGCCCGCATAACAGAATCAGGTGAGCCTTTTGTTGCCGATGATGTAAGCGGTTTACAAGGTGGAATGGAGGTTATGCACGAAAAATTCGGCGAGGGCAAAGTGGTTAACATCGAGGGAATGGGGGTTAATAAAATAGCCTCTATTATGTTCGGGCAGTTTGGTGTAAAAAAGATAATGCTGAAGTTTGCCAAGCTGAAAATTTTAAAAGGAGGTTTGGACTAATCTCAAATAATGTATTTCTCGGCTGTTCTCCTCCGTGCGAAATGTATTCAGGGTTATTTGCCGGATTTCCTCCCTACCCAATTAAATAGATACTATTTTCGCGCCGAAATATCCGTTTATGATAAAATCAAAGTACCCGGTTACCTTTTTTGTTTGCGCTTTGCTGCTGACATTGGCCGCCTGTAAGTATTCGGCAGAATATAAGCAGGTAAAGGCGGGCGATAAGTTTACCCTGATGGTGCCGCCCTGGGTTAAACAAGTGCAGGACCTGAAACCCAGTGCCGAATTTCAATACGTAAACCGTTTCAGAAACTTTTATGCCATTGGCGAAACTGTGAATAAAGACAGCTTAAAGAGCGTTTCGTCTATTATGTCAACCAACCTGGGCATACTTTCAAAAGCAATGGAAAAACCCAGGGTAAATGATTCAACCGCTGTAACTATCGGCGGTTTAAGTGGGGCAAGAGTTGAAATATCGGGCAAAATGACAGGCGAAGACATTTATTTCAGCGAAGTTGTTCTTGAAGGCAAAAACAGGTTTTACCATCTCAGTATCTGGACCCGCAATGCCGAGCGGAAGTTGAAATTTAAAGATGATATAGACCATATCCTGAACTCGTTTAAAGAACAGTAAATCCTTTGCGCAGTCAGGGCATCTGCCAATTCCATTGGGTGTACGACAAATTTCCCNNAGGGAAATTTGTCGTACACCCATTCCATTGCCCCGTTATCGCCAAAGCCCAAACCAGAGTAAATTCCTTCAAATTTTTACTTTTGTATGCTGTCATCATAATATTGCGTTAAAACTCAATAACCCCATGAGAACAAAATTTACCCTCTTCGCCATTTTCATCGCCATTTTTCTTTCCGGCCCTGCTCAGCAACCCCCTAATGGCAGCTTTGAAAACTGGACTAACGTTTATACCCCCACGGGTTGGGCAGGTTTAGAAGTTGCCTTTTCCAGTTTGCATACCTTTCTTACTCCTACCTGGACATTTAAAGATACTACTACTTCTACACAAGGCATCGCATCCCTTAAACTAGTTACAGATTCACCTCCCGGTTACACTCAGATACTCGGCGGTATTATTTCGGTAGGCAGCGCCACGTTTGCAAACAATAAACCTATCTTCTCTGGCATCCCATTTAATTACCGGCCTGACACACTGATATTCGATTACCAGTACTCTTCACCTGGGACAGATACCGCCGCATCCATAGTTATTTTGACCGATAGTAGCGGTAACAATTTGTTAGGGCCCCTGGGCTCACACGGTGTTACTGTTACTTTGCACAACAGCAGCACCTGGGTTCACGTTGCATATGTGCTAACCAGTTATTATCAAAGTCCTGCAACCCCCGATTCGTTAATGTTAGGGTTTACCTCAAGTAACAACAGTCCGGTTGTAGGTTCTACCCTACTTGTTGATAATGTAAGATTTGGCTATTACACCGGCGCACGCATCAGTGCAACAATTATGGCCTCAGGTTTAAATGTATGTCCCGGCGATTCAGTTAAGCTTACGGCAAATACCGGAACCAACTATACTTACCAATGGAACCTGGGCGCACAGCCTATTGCCGGTGCAACTTCTTCCACTTATTATGCCAAAACCGGCGGTTCTTACACAGTTACTATAGACAGCGCGTCAGCCAATGCTACATCGCTGCCGGTAGTTATAACCGCAAACTGCGGTTCCGGCTCAATTACTGCAACTATTAACCCTTCAGGCCTGAATGTATGCAATGGTGATTCGGTGCTGCTGGCAGCAAACAACGGCGTTAATTATACATTTCAGTGGTACCGGAATGGTAATGGTATTATCGGGGCAACCTCTGTCAATTACTACGCAAAAACTGCAGGCTCTTATACTGTTACTATAGATAGTGCAACCGCTTCAGGCACATCAACAGCAGTAATAATAACCTCAAATTGCGGGTTTACGGCAACTATTCATTCATTAGGCACCAATATATGTAACGGCGATTCAGTTTTGCTAAGCGCAAATACAGGTAATAATTATACTTACCACTGGAAACTGAATGGCACAGCAATTCCGGGGGCTACCTTTTCAACCTACTACGCAAAAACTGCGGGCTCTTACACCGTTACCATCGACAGCGCCTTGTCTATTGCCACCTCGCAGCCGGTAGTTATAACTGCAAACTGCGGTTCCGGCTCGATTACTGCAACTATTAACCCTTCAGGCCTGAATGTATGCAATGGTGATTCGGTTCTGCTCACCGCAAATTCAGGTGCTAATTACACATGGCAGTGGTACCAGGGTGTAGCATCTGTTACCGGCGCAACCTCCAACACCTATTATGCAAAAACAGCAGGCTCTTACACCGTTAAAATTGATAGTGCTTCTTCTACCGCTACCTCTCAACCCGTAGTAATTACGGCAAATTGCGGTACTGACACACTGACTGCAACTATTATCCCATCAGGTACTAATGTATGCAACGGCGATTCTGTACTGCTTAGAGCAAATGGAGGTATTAATTATACCTATCAGTGGTATCTGGGTTTAGCCCCTGTTACGGGTGCCACTTCAAGCACTTACTATGCAAAAACGGCGGGCGGGTATACGGTAGTAATAGATAGTGCTTCTTTTTCCACCACCTCTCTGCCGGTGGCAATCACCGCTAATTGCGGTTCGGGAACAATCACAGCAATTATATCTGCACCCAACACCAATATATGCAATGGCGACTCAGTTCTTTTAACGGCAAATACCGGCACCGGCTATACATATCAATGGAACCTTGACGGAACAGCCATTAACGCGGCAACCGCAGTTACTTATTATGCCAAAACCACAGGCTCATATACAGTTACTATAGATAGCGCTTCCGCTATAGGTACTTCGCCGTTTGTGGCTATAACTGATACAGGCTGTGTAAATGGTATTAATAATATTGCTGCAGATAATTTTTCAATATATCCTAATCCTGCATCAACCCTGTTAAATATCAATTCATCCGAAAACCTTGCAGGTTCTGACCTCCGGGTTTACGATTTAGCGGGCCGCCTTGTTATCAGCCAGGTATTAACCGGTACCAACAACGCCGTTGATGTTGCCAAACTTGCTAACGGAACCTACATTTTCCGCATTACCGATAAAGAAAACAATGCACTTACCCAAAGCAAATTCAACGTTATTAAATAACGGATATCATCTTAAACAAAAACAAAAGGGTTCCGGAAATCAAATTCCGGGACCCTTTTTTTTTAAAGACCTGTATACCAGTGCTGCTATTTATAAACCTTCCTCCTTATAATAGCATACACCCAAATGGCAAAAAAGAAACCGGCTATGCAATAACCAGTAAAGCTCCATTTATTAATGCCGTAATAAAACTTCATATCCTCGGTATAATTAGCCAGCAGGGCAATTGATGAACCTATAATAAGCGCGCAAATAATATATGTAAGCGACATGCGGGTGCTTATGCTATCCCATTTTTTTAGCGCATAACCATAACCCTGCAATTCAACTTCTGTATGCAGTTTGCCCTTGGCCACCTGCTGCAAAATACCCCTCACCTCCACCGGAAAACTGTTTAAAAAGCCCGTTAGGTTACTGAACCTCTGTGCAGCTTCCGAGGCCAGGTTTTCAGGCCTTAGCTGCTCGGTTAAAATGCGCTGGCCATAAGGCCTTATAAACTCGTAAGTTTTAAAGTTAGGGTGCATCTTTTTGCCTATTCCTTCCAAAATGGCAAAGGCCCGGAAAATAAGGAAAACACCACCCGGCACCGTAATGTGGTACTCAAACATAATTTTCTGCAACCGCTCAATTACATCCTGTATCGAGCTTTCGCTTACATCCAGGTACGAGTAGTCCTCTATCATGTCATTCAGGTCGTAAACAAACTGGCGCATGTCTGTTATGTTATCCTCAACTGCCAGTTTGCGCAACTGGTTAGCCATTTCGCGGGCGTCATGCCGGCTCATAGCAATAAAAATACCGGCAAAAGCGTACTTGTCTTTTTTCATTAGTTGGCCCACCATGCCAAAATCCAGTAAAATAATAGTGCCCTCTTCATTTACCAATATATTACCCGGGTGCGGGTCGCCATGAAAATACCCGAACTCAAAAATCTGCGATAAATAAATATCCATCCCTTTCTCCACTATCCGGGCAGGACTGAGCCCCCATTCTTTCAACTGCTTAACGTCGGTTATTTTGCAGCCGTTCATAAACTCCATAATAAGCACCTTGTTGGTAGAGTATTCGCGGTAAGCTTTAGGCACGTAAAAATCCGTCCGGTGCTTGTAAGTAGCGCGGAAACGGTCAATATTACGGGCTTCATTCAGGTAGTCAAGCTCTTTGGTAATAGCGCGGTCAAAAACCCTTACCACTTCTTCAGCGTTCAAAACACCCTGCTTCTTTAAATAACGGTCGGCCCTTTTTACGGCTTCTTTTATAATGCCCAGGTCAAGCGCAATAGTTTCGGCAACATCAGGCCGCTGCACTTTTACCACCACTTCTTCACCTGTTCTCAGCTTGGCTTTGTATACCTGGCCAATTGATGCCGATGCCATGGGTGTCTCATTAAACTCTTCGAAAATATCGGTAATCTTTTTGCCTGTTTCACGCTCTACAATAATTTTAGCCTGGGCAAATTCAAATGGCGGCACTTGGTCCTGTAGTTTTTCAAATTCTTTAACCAGCGCTTCAGGTATTATATCGGGCCGGTTACTTAAAATCTGGCCGAGCTTTATAAAGGTAGGGCCTAATTCTTCGGCAGCCATCCGTATCCGCTCATAGCGGGTATACTCCATTACCGGCTTATCATCGCGCAGCCACTTTATACGCATACTTTCTGTTACCAGGTTGCGCAAAGTAGAATTGGCAATTATATCTTCAAAGCCATATTTAATGAAGATTCCCAGGATTTCCCGGGTGCGGTTAATGTTACGAAAGGTCTGGTTGAGAATCATTCAGGACTTAAATGTAAAAAGTATGGCGTAAAATAACTAAAAAATGCCATCACAATGGATGGCATTTTCCTGAATCGTTCAAAAAAGCTGACTATGCTTCGCTGGCCGATTCGTGATGTGTTGTAGTATGAGCAGCAGCAACTGGCTTATGAGCCGCTACTTTTTTGCTAGCCGACTTTTTTTTTGCAACTTTTTTTGCCGGTGCTTTAGGCGCAGCCTTTGCAGCAACTTTAGGGGCAACTTTAGGGGCAGCGCCGGCTTTCTTTACGGTCAACTGGCTTTCAAGCTTTTCAATTCTTTTTTGAAGTTTGGTTACTTCTGAAGTAGTAAGCTTCACAAATTTGTGAACTGCTTCGTTGTACTTAGCTTCGATTTCCGGTCTGCGGGCTTCAACTTTTTTAATTGCCTCGCCTACGATCTTCTTGCCGTCAGCTTCGCTCACTTTGCCTTTCTTTACTAATTCGTTTACTGATTTCTGAACTACTTCTGCAGTGTGTGCAGCAAGTCCTACGCCTGAGTAGAAATACTTCTTCAGGTTTTCCTGGATGTTGTTAGTTGCCATGTTTAACATGTTTTTAATTGGTTAATGAATGATTGATGCGGGAGATTATCATATACAATGCCAAATCAATTTTTATGTTGCAAAAGTACACTGTTTGGTTAATTAAATCTGTAATTTTCATTAAATCACTGCAAAGAAAACATAAGCTGGTTGCGGGTTTGATGACCTTGGCTAACCTATGTTATGATATTCAGCAGCAAATTTTACGTGTCATATCAGGGGCAATAATGTCAGAACGAAATGTCCGATGACTCATTTTGAGCGGTTGATTTGTCACTTTTATTCTTCAGGGTTCAACTTATTTTTCATTAATTCACCGCATAAAATTTATTTCTCAATCACATTCAGCATATGCTAAAACCTCTGGAGTACCTGTATTTCATTACCTGCGTAGTTGAAATATATGCCGAAGCCACCCAAAATGATGTAGTCCGGTTTTTTTCTAAACCCTTGCTCATGATTTTGCTGCTGGCATTTTATTTACAGGCAATTGCCGGTAAAGGAAACCGGCTGCATACGTTTTTGGCGGCTGCACTGGTTTTTTCGTGGATAGGGGATGTTGCACTGATGTTTGTACCAAAATCGGCAGATGATACCTCAGTTATGGGCTTTACCAAAAACCCCAATTATTTTCTGGCCGGCCTGGCTGCCTTTCTGTTTGCCCATATGCTGTATGCAATTGCCTTTGCCAATGTTTCTAATAGAACCAAAGCCCCCGTTTTACGCCGCAAGGTTTGGATTATTATTCCCCTGCTTGTTTATATGGTATTCCTGCTTTACTTACTGGTGCCCGCAATAAGCGCTAACGAATTAACCAAACCATTCCTGGCGCCCGTTATCATTTACTCGGCAGCCATTGCAACTATGGTAACGTTTGCCCTAAACCGCTACGGACGGGTAAACGACCGGAGCTTTGCCCTTGTGTTTGGCGGGGCGTTGTTATTTATGTTCTCCGACTCGTGTATTGCCATTAACAAATTCATGCACCCCTTTGCAACCTCCGGCATATTTATAATGACTTTATATGCAGCTGGCCAATATTTTATAGCAAAAGGGGCAATTGCGCAGTTTGGAAAGGATAATTAGCGCGCAAAGGGATATTTTATTACCGAATGTTTTTGAAATATTTTGAACTACTGGATTGTGAAAGATATTTTGCGCCCTAACCCTGTTTCAATTAACCTGTACAGCGTTGAAAGCTGAATATCGCTATGCCCGTTTTCAATGCGCGAAATAAAGCTCTTTCGTGTACCGGTTTTTTCAGCAAGCTCTTGCTGCGTCATCTTCGCCAAATGTCTTTCTTCTTTAATAATTTCTCCTATTGCAAACGACTTTGCCTTTATCTCAAACTCGGTCCTTGTTTTAGTGCCAATTTTGCCATACCGCGTTTCGAAATGCTCTTCCAGGGTAGTGATATTCTTTTTATTTGCTTTCATATAACGTTACTTTTGGGGGTGTGAGCCATGAGTTTCTTCAAAATAATCCTGTTTAAGCTTTAATGCTTTATCTATTTCTCCAAATGGTGTTTTCTGGGACTTTTTCTGAAAGCCATTTAATAAAACAACCAATCTGCCTTCATCCAAACAACTGAATATTCTGTAAATATTCCCGCCGTATTCAACTCTGATTTCATAAAGGCCATCGGTACCTTCAACATGCTTGAAGAATTTTACAGGAATTCTGTCAGCAATAGTAATTACGAATAAAATGTGGTCAATTTTCTCCTTTACCTTTTCAGTTTGCCGGTTAAAGAATTCCTCAAAATAATGTTTGTAGAAAATGACTTGCCTTATTTGATTCACTACCACAAAGTTAACTTAAAATGGAACAAATCGAATATTTTATTCCATCCCCCCGGTTTTAAGGGTGATGCGGGCAGTATTATTTAAAGAGCCGTTATAGTTTAGGCGATGAATTGCACAATATAAAACACCGATTAGCGTCTGTTATATTGCAAAACGCGATTTATAGCCAGTTTTTGTAAATAACATGTAAATAGAGGGAACAAACCCTTGCTTTTTGATGTTAAAGCAATTAGATTGATAAAAACAGCGGGAATTTTATATTTTCGCGTTTCGCATAAAGAAAATCATATTACAAATTATCATATAAAACAGGGAGGCAGATAATGAGACAATTAAAAATCTCCAAGTCAATTACCAACCGCGAGAGCCAGTCTATTGAAAAATACCTGCAGGAGATAGGAAAGGAAGACCTTTTGACCCCTGAAGAAGAAGTAGAATTAGCCAGGAGGATACGCGCCGGGGATCAGACTGCATTGGAAAAACTGACCAGGGCCAACCTGCGTTTTGTGGTTTCTGTGGCAAAACAATACCAAAACAACTCTCTTTCGCTGAACGACCTTATTAATGAAGGTAATCTTGGCCTTGTAAAAGCGGCCCAGAAGTTCGATGAAACCCGCGGTTTTAAATTCATATCCTACGCCGTGTGGTGGATTCGCCAGTCCATCATCCAGGCTTTGGCTGAACACAGCCGTATGGTGCGTTTGCCTTTAAATAAGGTAGGCTCCCTAACCAAAATAAACAAGGTATTCTCCGAACTTGAACAAAAATACCAGCGCGAGCCAACTCCCGAGGAGGTAGCGATGGTTTTGGATATAACTGTTGAAGAAGTAGAAGCCACCCTTGGTATTTCTGCCCGCCACGTATCTATGGATGCCCCTTTTACCGATGGTGAATCGAACGCCCTGATTGACGTGTTAGAAAATTTTAACGCCGAACAAACCGATAAGCACCTGGATTATAAGGACTCTTTAAGAATTGAAACCGAAAGAACTTTGGCTTCATTAACCGAAAGAGAACGCGAAGTAATCAAGTTATTCTTCGGCATCGGTGTTGAACACCCAATGACTTTGGAAGACATTGGCGAGCAACTGGGCATCACCCGCGAGCGTATCCGCCAAATCAAAGACAAGGCCATTACCAAGTTGCGCTCGCAATCGCGCAGCAAAGCGCTGAAGGCATATTTAGGACAATAATTTTATAGTTTAAAGAAGAATCTAAACCCATCCGATTGTATCGGATGGGTTTTTTGTTTATGAAATGCCCATTATTAAAAATGTTGCTTCCTCTTTACCATTTTCGCGTACCTTTTATGCTATCATTAATTTTTGAAAACAAGTCGCCACCCGAAAGTTCTGATTTTAGATTTAATAAATAAGATTTCGGATTTGCCTTCAATTCAAGTTTTTCTTTTTTCACCGCATTGGCTGATGAAACTAAACCAAAAATTACGCCACCTGCTACCACAAAAGGTTTAGCGACACCTGGAACATGACCGGATAGTGAAGCAATAGTTGTCGGGACGGAAATACTTAAAAACTTGTTTACAGTTTCAATTTTATGAGTGTTATAAAGCTCTTCTAAGGACTTCGTTTCTTTAAGTATCAACTTCGAATGTAGATGTAATGCATCACTAAGCGCAGATTCATTATCAATGTCTGGGATAGAATTTGTTAAGTTAGCGACTTCATTAAAGAAAGCCGCTCTTTCAAGAGCATATTTATCTCTTAGGAACATTATTTGGTCAAGCGGAACAT
>PMXD01000098.1:0-1451 GCA_003165895.1 Bacteroidota bacterium
ATAACTATCATAATAAATCAGCGGCCTATTGGATTTTTTATTTGTTATACCATTGGCACGTCAATAATCAGCAACTCTGCATCGCTGTCTGTTTTAATGTCGGCTTTGTCTAAATCCCATAAGCCAATGGCATCGCGTTTTTTCAGGGTATCGCCTGCAACTTGTACCTCGCCGCTTATTACCATCAGGTAAAGGCCGTTGCCTTTTAATTTAGGTGCATAGCTTACTTCGGCTCCTTTGGCAAAATCGCCACGCACAAACCAAACATCCTGGTTAACCCACATAGAGCCATCTGCCTTATCAGGCGAAACAAGCACCTGAAATTTTCCTTTCCGGTCTTCTGCCAAAAATGTTTTTTGGTCGTACCGCGGCTCAATGTTGCGCACCTTAGGGAACACCCAGATTTGAAATAAGTTTAGGAACCCGCTGGCCGAGGCATTATACTCCGAATGCACAATCCCTTTTCCGGCGCTCATAATCTGAACATCCCCGGCATTAATAATGCCCTGGTTGCCCATACTATCGCCGTGTTTAACAGCACCCGATAACGGAATAGTTACTATTTCCATGTTATCATGCGGGTGTTTGCCGAATCCCTTGCCGGGGGCAATACTATCGTCATTAAAAACTCTTAACTCTCCAAAATGAACTTTGCTTTGGTCATAATAATTTGCAAAGCTGAATGAGTGATGGGCTTTCAACCATCCATGATCTGCGTAGCCTCTGTCTTCGGCCCGGTGAATGATCTTTTTCATGATGAATCCTTTTTTTGATTTCGATAACAAAAGTAAATACAATTATTGTATCTACAAGTATTTATTTAAAAAATTTCGTCCTTTTAACATTTCTCTCAATTTTTGCAGGGTTTTAAGGGCCTAATTATGGCTTTCAGCCAGTTGGTTAGCGGGTTCGTCCCGCAATTTATCTAAAATGCGGTTCAGCTCACTTATCTCTGGCTCAGTTAAGCTTTTAACAGATTTCATCCATTCCTGGCAACCGTTATCAATAGCAGTGAGTGAACCCAAGCCTGCTTCAGTAATCATGATATCAACCTGTCGGCGGTTATTGGGGCATATCTCCCTCTTAACCAATCCTTTCTGACGCAATTTCTCAACCAAACGCGTGGCATTGCTCGACTTATCCAGCATCCGGCCGGAGATATCATTCAACATCATGGGTTTTGGGTACGAACCCCGTAAAATGCGTAAAACATTAAATTGTTCGGGGGTAACGCCGTACTCTTTCAGCCTTGATGCGTTTAAGTTGTAAAGCCAGCTACTGGTAAAAAATATATTAATAACCGCGCGGTCATATTCGCTGGCAAAGCCTTTTTGCTGCATTATCTCATCTTCTAACTTCATACCTAATATTAATACCGCAAAGATAGCGATAATTATTGTAGATACAAATATTGTAAATGCTCCTCACCCCTGCCTACCGGCAGCTACGGT
>PMXD01000098.1:1525-6487 GCA_003165895.1 Bacteroidota bacterium
AAAGATGTGTCCAAACGGTAGCTACCGGCAGGCAGGCTGCCCTCTCCGAAGGCGAGGGTTCTTAGAACCCTCGCAATGGACACTTATGCGCACTGCGGGAGTGTCTTTAAAGTCCACCTACGGGCAATGTCATTAAGTTAAGCAAATTCCCATTCGACTCCTCTGGAGTCGTGTTATTCTTCTATTTGTTGGTGCTATAAATATTTGACCTCTCTGAGGTCAGCATCGTAATTTACCAGTATTGCGACTCCAGAGGAGTCGAATATTTATAGCAAATCTCCAGATGAAATACACGACCCCAGCGGGGTCGAACCTTGGCAACGCTTAACTTAACGGCATTGCTCCTTCCGGGGATTTAGGACTGTTACTTATTCGGCTGCGGGGTCATCCTTAAATAAGGTTTAACCCGGGTATGCCCTTTAGGAAATTTAGCAGGAATATCTTCATCTTTTACAGATGGTACTATTACCACATCCTCGCCGCTTTTCCAGTCGGCCGGTGTTGCTACAGAATAGTTGGCAGTCAACTGAAGACTATCAATAACGCGTAGCAGCTCTACGAAATTACGCCCGGTGCTGGCGGGGTAGGTAAGTGTAAGCTTAACTTTTTTATCGGGACCGATAACAAATACCGAGCGCACAGTAAAGTTCTCGCTGGCGTTTGGGTGTATCATGTCATACAGTAGGGCTACTTTCTTTTCAGGGTCGGCTATGATTGGAAAGTTAACGGTGGTGTTCTGGGTTTCATTAATATCTTTTATCCATTCGTGATGCTTATCAATAGGGTCAACACTCAGCGCCGCAATTTTTACATTCCTTTTGGCAAACTCATCTTTATATTTTGCTGCTGCGCCTAATTCGGTGGTGCACACCGGTGTAAAATCGGCAGGGTGCGAAAACAAAACACCCCAGCTGTTGCCCAGCCATTCGTGAAAATGAATAGTGCCTTCGCTGGTTTCAGCGGTAAAGTCGGGGGCTATATCCCCAAGTCTTAAAGTAGCCATGGTTATTAGTTTTTTGGGTTTAAAATTTCTGTAAAAGTATAATAATCTATTAAATCGGTAGAGTAATCTTTTTTAGATTGTTAGAGGCGAGAATCAAGAGCCAGGATTTATTCCTCTTGCTGCTCTGATAACAATTTCTGCAACTCTTCTTTACTTGGCAATATGGTTTGGTACCGGCTGGCAAATATTTGCTTATTGTCCTCGGGTAGGGTTATTTCTACCAGGGTTTCGCTTTTATCGCGGCAAAGTATAATACCTATCGTTTTGTTTTCCTCCTCAGTTTTTACAAACCGGTCATAATAGTTAACGTACATCTGCATTTGGCCAATATCCTCATGCGTCAGCTCACCAATTTTCAGGTCAATCAGCACAAAGCTGCGCAATAAGCGATTGTAGAAAACCAAATCAATATGAAAATGCTTTTCATCAAACGTTATTCGTTTCTGCCGTGCTACAAACGTAAAGCCCTTACCAAGCTCTAGTAAAAAGTGCTCCAGCTTGTTTATCAGTTCATTTCCCAAATCGCTTTCAAAGTATTGATAATGCTCCTTTAAATTTAAGAACTCCAATATGTAGGGGTCTTTAATGGCATCTTTCGCGGCTTCTATTATTTGTCCTTTGGCGGCTAAAGCCTTAATTCCTTCTTTATCTGTGCTCAATGCCAGGCGTAAGTATAAGGCGCTGTCAAATTGCCTTTTCAGTTCGCGCAGACTCCATTGGTTTTTAGCGGCTTCTATCTCATAAAAGCTGCGTTCTTATACATTGGCTATTCTGATTAACACCAGGTAATGCGACCAACTTAGTTGAAAGTCAGGCATTTGTAATTTCCGAGACAGTGTCTCGGAAATTGCTTTATCCAATTCCGCAGACACTGTCTGCGGAATTGGATATTCAAGAAAGAACTGACGCATTTGCTCAATATTTCTGACCGAGAATCCCTTGCCAAATTCCTTTTGCAATTCAGCCGAAAGGTTTATCATTAAAGCTTTGCCATAAGCGGCCCGGCTTTCGCCTTGCTGCTCTTCCTCTACTATCCGCTTGCCTACCAACCAATAAGCCCCTAACATGGCTTTATTGATGCTGCGCCTGGCGTTTTGTTGTGCCTCTCTTAAAATTTGTTGTATATCAATTACTACCTGCATACGGAACTTTATCTCCTTTGCCAAACCAATAAAATAGGTTTTAAACTTTTACGAAGGTATAATAATCATTATACCGGTAGCGTAAAAGAAAGTTGACTTTTAACCCTGCTTATATGGGCTTATCTGCCCCGCCAACCTAAACAAAGTAGCCTCATCATTTAACCTGCCTGTAAACATAACTCCCACAGGCAAACCATCAGCGCTCATATGCAAGGGCATAGTCATGCTGGGCTGGCCGGTTATGTTGGCGAGGGGCGCATAAGGTATCCAGCTAAATATTTTACCGGCGGTTTTTTCAATCAGCCCGGTATACTTTACTATTGATGAAATACCCAATGCATTCATTACCCGTAAAGCCACCTGCTCAAAAGCATTGTTTTGCAAAGACCCTATTTTAAAGGGCCTCATGCCCAGGGTTGGTGTAAGCAACAAATCGTATTGCTGATGGAAAGCCGCCAATGCGCGGTTGGTTTCGTTCCACTTTAGTTTGGCCAGTGCAAAACTATTTGCTGAAAATGAGTGGCCCAGTTTATACAGCAACCAGTTATTAGGTTCAAGCTCGTGCCGCTTTGGTTTGCTGCCCCGGCCTTCGCCAATATAATCAAGCATTGCTGATAGCTCGCCATATACCATAGCGTAAAGTATCTGGGTCATTATTTCCTTTTTAAAAGGGAGTTTAACCTCTGTTACTTCATGGCCAAGGCTACGTAACAACTGCACTGTTTTTTCAACGGCTTTAATATTTTCTTCATCCTGTTTTACATCAAAAGGATGTTCGGTTGAATAGCCTATTCTTAATTTACCGGGTGGGGTGTTTACTTCTTCGGCAAATGGCTTTTCGGGTTTTGCAATTATGTAGGGGTCACCTTCGGTATTGCCGAAGATAAGGTCGTAGTACAAAGCACTGTCCCGCACGCTTTTTGATACTACCCCTTCGCATACAGCGCCGCCCCAAAGCTCGCCGTTTTCGGGTCCCAGTGAAACACGGCCACGGGATGGTTTTAAGCCAAACAATCCGCAACAACTGGCTGGTATGCGTATGGAGCCTCCGCCATCATTGCCACTGGCCATTGGCACAATGCCCGCTGCCACTGCAGTAGCACTGCCACCACTGCTTCCACCGGTGGTGTATTCAGTATTATATGGATTACGGGTTGGCCCCAGTAACTCAGATTCTGTGAAGGGTGTAATACCAAACTCAGGTACGTTGGTTTTGCCAAAAATTACCAGCCCGGCTTTCAGCATTTTATCGGTAACAGCGCTATTGGCTGCAGATATATTATGCTGCAAAATTCGTGAACCACAGGTGTACCTGGTTCCTTTTAATTGCGGGCCCAGGTCTTTAAGCAAGTAAGGCACCCCCGCAAAAGGCGCAGTGGGGTCAACTGCTTTAATCTGCTCTTTGGCCATGTCGTAAAACTTGGTTACAACTGCGTTGTACTGCGGATTTACTTCTTCGGTTCTTTTAATGGCCAGTTCAAGTAACTCCAGCGGGGTCACTTCTTTTTTCTTTACCAATGCGGCCAATGCGGTGGCATCGTAGCTACGGTATTCGTCGAATGTCATAGGTTTATGTCCCGGTTTTATGCAGGTTAAGGTATAACTTTTTTGAAGGAAGTTAATTTGACTCTATCGAATTTGTTTGAGAAGCTCTTCAATCTCTTTACCTGAAATGGATGGCATTTCAGACTTATCATACATAGAAATAAGATAGACAACTGATTCTTTAACTACTAAATGAGTTATAACCCGTGCGCCACCATACTTGCCTTTACCTTTAGACCCGATAGCAACATGGATTTTAAAGCAGTTGTTTCCTATAGGAGTGCCTTGTTTGGGATTTTCAGAAAGCGAATGAATAAGTTCAGATACCTCGGCTTTAAGTGAAGGATACTTTTTGATTAGCCGTTTAGCTTGTTTCTCAAATGGAACAAGCGTTTTTATACTATAACTCATTTAGAAAATCCTGAGCGTTACGCGCCTTCTTTTTTCCTTCTTTCACCTGGTTTAATTCATTAACAGCCTCCTTTAATTCCTGCAAAAATTTTGCTTTAGGCGGAGTAAGCATTTCTGCCTTTACATACTTCAAATCTTTCAAAAGATTCAAGAGTGTGTTTGCCTTGCTATCTTCAATATCAAGAATTACTTTCATAATTGTAAATATAGAAAGAATATTGTTAAAGGTTTTTTCAAAATGGCAAAGGATTTTGATGCCCCATTAGAGGATTTTAGAGAGTAGGTATGTAATGGAGTTATTACTTGCCTTTAAGCAAGCTCAATCTGTAGTTAAAATCCTTTAATTTAGGCAAAAATCAATCTTCCCTTAGGAACGGGTATCGAACGGTTTAAAGTTTGGGCAGTTTCTATCCATTCGTCAATCACTGATTGAATACTTTTTAATGCCTCAGCATAAGTTTTTCCATCCGCCATACAACCCGGCAACTCAGGAACTTCTGCTATAAAGGCGCTCTCGGTTTCACTTCAATAAATAATTATTTCATATTTGTAATTCATAGCTCTTATAAATATACAAAAAAATAGTCGCCCTATCCCCAAAAGGTTCATGCCAAATTGTTACACGAGTCAACCGCTCCTAATTTGTAGTTGCCTGGGGACACCTGCGACCTGTGCGACTGGCTTGTCACCGACGTCCCACAAGTCCCAGGAAAATTATTGGAAGTTAACTTCGCTGGCCACCCACCTACAATTTAGTAGGCCCTACCCGGAAGCTTGCCTATGCACACATCTTTTAGAGCAAAAAGAGAGGCCTTTTAATTCAATAATTTGGTCGGCTTTGCATAATGCTTAACCCCTTCC
>PMXD01000209.1 GCA_003165895.1 Bacteroidota bacterium
CATCATAATAAATCAGCGTCCCCAAAAACCCAAAAAATGAAACAGATTACAGTACATGCCCCCGCAACCGTTGCAAACATTGTTTGCGGTTTTGATGTGCTGGGGCTTGCGCTGAACAATCCTTACGATAAACTGGTAATGCGCCTGTTGCCCGAAAAAACCATCCGTATTATCAATAAAGATAACTTCATGCTCCCCGTGGAACCCGAGAAGAACGTATTTGGCGGAGCCCTGCTGGCCATGATGCGCGAGCTGGACGATAATATTGGTTTCGAGATTGAAAGCACTAAAAACATTATGCCCGGGAGTGGAATTGGTTCAAGCGCAGCCAGTGCCGCAGGTGTTGTGGTGGGCGCTAATCATTTGCTCAATAACCGTTTTAGCAAAACCGACCTGGTGCGGTTTGCAACTTATGGCGAGCAAGTAGCTTCCGGTGCCCGACATGCCGATAATATTGCCCCATGCATTTATGGCGGCGTTACACTCATCCGTAGTAACGACCCGCTCGATATAATTCCCCTCAACTTTCCGCCTTTGTTTGTTACGGTCATTCATCCACAGCTAGAAGTGAAAACTTCCGACGCTCGTCAGATACTGAAAAAGCAAATCCTGCTTAAAGATGCCATTACCCAATGGGGAAACGTGGCTGGCTTGGTTGCCGGTTTTATGAAGGAAGATTATGAACTCATTGGCCGCTCACTGCATGATGTATTAATTGAACCGGTGCGCAGTATGCTCATTCCTGGTTTTGACGAATTAAAAAAACGAAGCATTGAAGCCGGTGCTTTAGGTGGCGGTATTTCCGGCTCCGGCCCATCGGTATTTATGTTGAGCAAAGACGAGGCCACTGCTAAAAAGGTAGAGCAAGCCATGCGCAGTGTTTATGAAAAAATCGGGGTTGATTTTCATATTCATTTAACTACAGTAAACAAAAGTGGTGTTGATGTGATTAACGCCGGACAAAAATAATTCTGCAAAATAAAATTTTCCGTAAGCAATGCAGGCTAAGGCTATTATCCGAATAGCTGATGTAATATTTCTTCCCTGGTCTGGCCCAGATGCATAGCAACACCAGAAATAATAGCAGACAAAGTTCCAATTTTAAGGGGCGAATGATTGGGTATAGTAATGTGATGTTCTCCTTTTTGTTGAGTGGTTATTCGTATATGGCTACCCACTTGACGCGTAGGCTCATATCCATACCTTTTCAAAAGTTTCAATAAGTCGTTGCCTGAAATATCCCTTGGAATTTTCATACTGCAAAAACCTCATCTCTCACAAAATGAAAACGTATTAATTTAGGAAGCTTGTCAATATCAAAATGACATCTCACTGCATCCTTTACAAGGTTCTTTAAATCTTCCAGCGTTTCGGCTTGCGTAATTATACTTTCACTTACAGCTTTGGCAATAAAGCCACCTTCATCCGCTTCTTCAATCAAAAAAATGATCTCACTCATAAACCTTATTTTTACTAAAATACGGAGTTCCTTTGAGGTTTCAAAAACCAATCCGCTTATTTTGGGCGATACTGGAACCAGTTTAATTTGACAGTACACAACTTTTGATTATTCACTTTTGTAAGTGCTGGTCTTATCGCAAGCTCTTGCGCATTTATTATCTCTTTAGTTTATATAATGTTCTATTATTCACGTGCATCCCTTGAAATTCCGCCGCCTCTGTAACTGCGGTATATCCATTCCATGGTGTAGTACAACCATCTCCGACTAAAATATAATTGGGTAAACTGTCTACTGCTAATAAATATAGGGGTGAATCTTCTTCAGCCTCACCTCCTCCAAAAAACGTCCAATTGCCGCCGAATCCATGATCTTGAATTACAATTACATTGGGCGTTTTGCCAGCATCTTTAAGAACTTTATAAGTTTGAACCGCGTCCGTTCTTAAATAGATGAACATAACCTTCTTTCCTTGGGCGTTTTGAAGAATTAATTTTACTCCACCTGCATTTACCGGGTTGCCAAATTCTCTGCTTCGAGGATTCCCGTGCCAAAAATTTTCCCAGCTGTTTTGGTTAAAATCTTCGGGATATAGTTCGCAAGAACGGGTTATTTCCCAACCGTGCAAATGACTAACGATTTCCTCCGGTGCAAAATGTTCAGACCCGTAATCTGCATAAATCACAAAATCAATGGTACTATTATTCAAAAACAATTCCAGCGGGCTATAATCATTTCCTGACCCGGGGTAGTAGAGTATTTTCCCAACGTTAGGATTTTGTTGAAGGTATTGTTGTGGCATTTCCATAAGTTTAAAAATTTGATAAATACAAGGAACCTTAATTATTTGGTGTGAACCAATATGTCGAACCTGAATAATTCACTTTTAATGTATCAGAACTCAATTTTACATTATACGTTTCATTTGTTCCAATGGACAATACTCCAGAATCATTACCAAACTTTATAATCCCAGGAGATTCTATTGCTGTTAACGCAAGTGGTGAACTATTTAGATTTATTGCAACATATCCAAATGGATCCAAACCTTTTGTATTTGGAGTGTCTACTATTTCAATTGATGGGATAGAAGAATTGGGTCCATAAATATTATACTATGGTGTATCAAAAATACCATACTGGTGAGTGATAGGAGTGTCTGCTTTCTTACAAGAATAGATTAACACAACTAACACTAAGAGGGGGATTAAGTTTTTCATATGGTTTGATTTTACTACAAACGTATAAAAATTCGGCAGATATACCCTCAGAACAAGTAGAGGATAAATGTTGATTTTTTATGATTTTTGAAACTGACCTTACCATCCGAAATGCAATTTATACATTTTACTTTTCTTAACAAAAAGAGGGATGACATTAAGCCATCCCTCTTTTAATTTAGGGGATTCGGTTGCCCCGTCTACCTTATTGCTTGACCCCAATATAGGTTTGTGTAACCACTGAGCCATTGTAGGTGATATTCGTAGAACTGGCAAAAGAGTTACCTGACGACAAAAATGCGCCGTTTACGCTTGGGCTGGTGTTGTAGGTCGGATTTCCGACCAGGCTTACGCCGCCACTTGTTGTCTGCTGTGGGATGGAAAATGTATAGCCATTAGCGGTGGCCGTAACGGTAGCTGTAAAAGGAATGATTGCATTGTTAATCGGTGATACCTGGATTGTTTGGTTATCAATCCTCGTAACGGTGATGCTTTCGCCGGTCGAATCATAATTAACCCCACCGGAGATGTCTACAAAAGAGCCATAGTAGGTTCCTACCAGATTCGTAGTTAAATCCGTGGAATCTTTCCCGCATGAAGAAATGAATACTGTAAAGATGACCGCAATAGCAGCCAAGGTGAAAATGTTTTTCATAAAAAATGGGTTTTGTTGCTGATATAGCCCCATCAGCGGTTAGTTAAAAAGAGCGCAGGCTAATAACTACACCGCTATTCTGGCACTGATAGCCAAGCAATACGACAAGTTACGCCTGCGCCGAACCGCAGACGTTAAACTTATTCTTGTGTTGCTTGAAATTACCAGTTTCGAATAGCAAGAATAGATAACGCTTTATCTTAAAAATATCTCTTAGTAATGCTTTATAGGCATTCAGTTTTAGGTTAATAAATGATGGAATTATTACTGTATAATCAGATTTTGGCAATAGGTTTTACCAGCCTGCAAAACCTTAGCTACATAAATCCCTTTGGCCAGTTGTCTAACATCTATGTTGTTGGCCGTACCGGTACATTCGCGAGTGATTATTTCACGTCCGGTTAAATCGTAAAGATTAAAGACAAGCGGCTCTGTACCATCAGTGGTAACTGTTACCATGTTGGTTGCCGGATTTGGATACAATGATACTGTGGTGCTATTTATTGTTTGAATCCCCGTTGTAACAGCACTAATACCTAAAGAATCAACGCCTATTGTGTAGCCATCTCCTGTGCTTCCGGTATAATTAGCGGCAGTAACTCTTATAATGAGGTATGTATAAGCATCGGATGGATTGCATGTAAATGTATATACGCTCCATTTAGGGGCAGAGAGCGAATTAATCACCGTGTCTTGAATCACTGGGCTCGTCCATAATGCCACCACTGGCGAGCAGGAATCATAGCCTGCACAAATTTGGCACACTGCCCCAGTTTGACTGGTTAAATTGCACAGGGCGACAGTTACGGTATAGGGAGCACCATTCCCGGCAAACGGCACGGTCAATTTTTGGCTTACGGCATCAGTCTGGCTTGTATCTCCACCATTGTTGCCATACGAAAGCCCTAAATAGCTATGACCCGCATAGGCAGGAAAAGAATATTGATAAGGTTGAGTTGATGCACCTATACAGGGGTTCCAGTCCGGTGGCGCAAAATTACCTTGCGTCCCTTCGAAAGAGGGGTCTTGAATTATAAAGGTTTGCGCAAACGTTTGGTTGAGGCATAACAATGCAAATGCCGATAAAAGTAGAAGCTTCTTCATAAGAGGAGATAATGGGTTTGGTTCTGCGCTGAACCCGATGCAGAGGTTATAAATGAGAGGCGTGGGTNNAAAATTTTGAACTTTCGTTCTTGCTACAAACATAGTAAGTTGTTTTGAAACATCTGAAACTATTTTATCTGTTTACCTCTGAAGCGGAATGATAAACTACGGCTTAAACAAGCTTTGTTCCCCCAATGCTATTAATTGCATTTACTATGCCCTTAATGGCTGTCGCTTGCGCTGTATCCGTTGGGTCTGGCGTAGTGGATTTCGGTTTTATGGTTGTGGTAGCCTGAGTAGTTGTGGCTTGGCTTTTTACGGTGTCCTCTTTGGTGGAAGTATCTTTATCTGTTGTTGCCACAACCGCTGAATTCTGGCGCTTGTATAAGAAATAACCTCCTATACCCACGCTCGTCAATAAGACTACGAATATACCTATCGTAATAATGGTGGACATTCCACTCTCTCCCGTTCCTGGTGTTTCATTCTGCCCTTCCATTGAACATTTATGGGTTAATTATTTAGGGGCTGATAACATTGAGAAATCAGCGATGCCACCTGGAATCACAGCCGCTTTACCGGTGGTTTTATCTATAGTATACCCCAATATTTGCAGTTGTGTGGATATGTTTTTAGCTGCTGCCTGGTCTGCGGCATTTAAACCGGTCAAGCCCGTGCCAGCGGGATATTTTCCGATAATGTTCAGTAATTGGTCAATTAATTTCTGAGCTTTTGCCGTATCCACTTTGGGGTCTACTTCATTGGCTTTCATTGAGACCTTTCCTATTATGGTAAAGGCAGCAACCGGAGTGGTGAAGCCTATAAACGCAAAAGCCAAATAGCCCTTTAATCCCCATCCGTATTTCACATCAAGAAAACGACCAATTGCAAGGCCAATACCTAACCCAATGAAAGGAGATACAATTTGCACTTTATCATAAGTTGACCAGCCTGGTTTTATACCAACAGCAGCAGGGTTATCGTTATTGTTCATGTGGTTTTTTTAGTAGGGTTCAGGTTACATTAAAATAAGCTTTCCAAATCACTCAAAAGGCTATATGAAGTATTTGCGCCCCTACCAGTATTCCCGGCCATTGCTGCTATGCCATCACCGTTTGCGGGGTCATACGTATATCCCATCCGCATGAGTTGGTTAACCAATGTATTATATTTTGCCATGTCTGAACTGCCCAGGTCGGTATAATTAAGTACTCCGGCAGCATCTATAAGTGCCTTTATTTGGCCTGCGATATTATTCGCCGCACTCTGACTACCTGCATCATTGCTAAACTTATGCTTGGCCTTATGCTTTTTAATCAGTCTTTCAATGCCAAAGAAAAGTTCTGACAATCCACCGGTAGCTGCATCAGCAGCAACTTCGCCAGCGATGGCACCACCATCATTATTAAATTTTTCTGTTTTCTGCCTTTCCCAAGCACTACCATGTTCGTTACGCCACGCCATAAATTTGAGTTTTAGTTGTAAAAATATTTTGTCTCATTACTTTTATAAAGCACCCAGTTTTACTCTGTAAAGTCCATAAACACGAAGAGAAAATCCGCCACTGATAATTGTATATGCAGCATCAGAACACAATACAAATGTTCCGCCGATATTGAGTTCCCTTAATATTCCGGTTCCTGGGCCAGGATTAAATAAGCATGGCGGCAGTCCGGCACTATCAGAGCCATTAGCCCATCCTGTAGCAGATTGAAACATCGGAAACGCGCCGACACTGGTACTTGCCTGTATGACTGGATTGCCTGCCGAAGTTACTATTGGGGTACCTCCTGTTTTGATTGCATTAAAGGTTACGATATCATAAGCTGCTCCAGATGGAGGAATGCCGAGGATTTCAAGGGCTCCTGCATCCGGGTTCTCGAACATTGCTATAATTTCAGCCTGTGTAAATGTTACATCAAACTCCAAAAGCTGTATTCCTCCGCCACCGCCTCCTTGTTGGAAACTGCTTGCTAAACCACCGAAAGTTGCTATCCAGGCAAAAGTATTGCCTAAGTTCAAAGAACCGGTTCCTGTAATCCAGGCGTTGCCATGGGCTGTATTAACCGCAATGCTTGATGCACCGTTTATAGTATCCGCCTCCGATGCTGTTTGAATGGTGATTGGATTAGTTGCCCCCTGACCCGAAAGGTCAGAAACATAAAACTTAATATTTATGTTTTGCAACCCAATGCCCTCCGGTAGAATTAGTAGTGTTGGGGCTTCGCTGGTATCTACAACAAAGTTTACTGTGTCTTCCTGAAGGTTGCCACCGGTTTTCCCAGGTGAGGCATTAGCTAATAGTGTAAGAATGGAGAATGTACCCCCCCCCGAAATTGGTATCAACCTGTTCATAATTAGCCGGTTTTTTATTAAATCAGATATAAATGTATGGTAGCGGGAATGATAAATAGCCGAATCTCCTTAGCCCGATTTTATCAAACCTGGCTAACTTGTAACATTGCCGCGCATTACAAGGCAAATAATCAGACTGTTTTGTTGTTTCAAAACAACTAAATAGATTAGCGGTTAGTGAATGAGCCGATAGACCAAATCTCAGAAAGAGAACAATTCATTAAAGCCTGGCAGGAGGAAGCCAATAGTGTAATTCAGCAGATATCCCCGTCACCAGACGAAATATTTGTAGGATTTATCCGATTCTGGTTTTCTGAGGGTGTAGGCTTATACTATGATAATCTACTTGAGCAACAGTCGAAAACGCGGGAAGAGTATTTGGCTGGCTTAAAATCTATCTCTGAATTATCCTACCTGGAACAAACAATGGGTACGGCACTCTATGAATATTTAAAGCAGGATCCCGATTACAATACCGAAAACTTAGAACTTCAACTTACTCACTTTGGAATGGCCCTTAACGACAAGGCCTTGGAGTTTGACAAATCCCCGCTCGAAGATAAACTGGACATGTTTCGCGCCCGCCGTCTTGCCCTACAAAATAAAATAGCCCTAAAACAAGATGATGCGCGATTTATGAAGACAGCAAAGCCCACTCTTGATTACATCAATAACCGAATAGCCGATTTTGAAAGTATGATTGCAGAAAGAGGAGATTTGAAAAAGGAATCTGAACGGCTGATATTTTTCATTCGTGACAAGCGCAGGTTTTCGGATAAGACCTTAGATGAACTTGCAGAATACCTATCCCTGAACGGAATAATCCGCAATAAGCAGGCCTTCATTGACTTTATACTGGCAAAAGATGTTCAGGTACCCATTCATGCAGATAGCTTACTTTATTACATGGAGGTAATCCGATTACTATATGATAAACATAAAGTGTTAAAGCTGAACAAAGGCAAGGGCTTCCTAAAGCACACCGCACAACATATTCAGGACTTCTCTTTAGAAATTAACCGGTCTAAAATAAGCCAATACCTATCTAACTTACGGTCTAAAACCCCTCCAAATACAACCAAAATGACTGTTTTAGGCGAGTTTATTCAGATGAGAATCAAGTAATTATCCTTTCAGACAGTTTTCAGACCGTTCCAGACTTTTCTTTTTATCGGCTCCCATCACCGGTATCTGCCGGGCGTATGTTTGTTCCGTTGGCTGTGTTATAAGCACAGTTAAAATTTAGATATTTTTTAGAAAATATAAATTACTACGCAAATACATTGCGTAGCGGCGACCTAACTTTATACCTATGAAAAAGACGCTCACATTGAAAGAATTCAGGAAACGCTACGATACCGAAGAAGCTTGCCTGGATAAGATATTCCGCCTGCGTTACGGAAAGTTGGAAGCTTGCCCAAAATGCCATGCCCCGGCTGACTTTAGAAGGGTGGATAAAAGAAGGTGCTATTTTTGCAATAGTTGTGATGCGCAGTTTTATCCAACGGCAGGTACTATATTTGAAAAGACAACAACCCCGCTTGTAGATTGGATGTATATCATGTATCTGTTCACTACAACCAGAAACGGAGTTTCAGCAAAAGAGATTGAGCGCACATTAGGGGTAACCTACAAATGCGCCTGGAGAATGGGTCATAAAATACGGGAATTGATTGGTGTGATTGGCGTAGAGAAGCTTAAGGGTATAGTTGAAGCAGATGAATGTTTTATAGGCCAAAAAGCAAAAAATATGCACCGTAAAAAAAGAGAAGTCGCGGTTGGTTACAGGGAACGTATGGCCAATGTATTTGGTGCTGTAGAAAGAGACGGTAATGTTGTTGCCATGCTTGTCTCTGATACAAAATCAGCAACTCTTTTTCCGGTAATTGAAAATATCATTGAGAAGGGTGCCACTATTTATACAGATAAATCAACCAGCTATGATTCAATGCCTGATAAGTTTTCTCACGATTCGGTAGACCACAATCGGGGTCAGTATGTAAAAGATGGAGTGGTTCACACAAATAATATCGAAAATTTCTGGTCAAATCTGAAACGGACAATTAAGGGAACCCACATCCACGTTTCGCATAAGCACATTCAGAAGTATATTAACGAGTGCGCTTTCCGTTATAATAACCGGGATTCAGCAGATACAATGTTTGAAATGATTTTAAGCAAACTGCCCGAAGTTAAGGCCTAATCGTCTTATGATTTTTTCTTACCTTTCTTGATACTTCCTGCAACTAACGGACGCGCATTAACAATTGCGTGTAGCACTGAATCAAACTGTTCTTCCGTTACCGGTACTTTCTCATTTTCGGGAATGCTGCTATAGAACTCTTCCTTATTCTTTTCAATCTGTTCTCTGCTTAATTTTGGCGTTCTCGTTTTCATACTGTAAAATTATATCTTTATGGTCAGGAATAAAAATGCATGGAAGGCCGGAAAAACCAATATTTTGAAATTTCAAAAATTATAAAAAATCAACATTTATCCTCTACTTGTTCTGAGGGTATATCTGCCAAAAATTCTGGTAGGGGTATTATAATTTCCCCACAAATCAACGACTTACAGAGAACTTAACTTTGCAATGTTAAAATCAAAATTCACCAAAGAAGATATAATCCTGAAAAAACTGGGTGAAAGAATATCCGATTTAAGACGAAACTCAGGTAAAAGTCAAACTACATTCTCTTACGAAATTGGGTGGGATAAACCTAATTTAAGAAAGATTGAGAAAGGTAAAACGAATCCGACCGTTGGAAGTCATTTAAATGTATAGTTTTATTGGCAGGTTACGTCAGTCGGAGAGTCAGATTAATTAATGTCCAAAGATTATACTTCTTGAATCAACATTTTCATCCTGTTCACAATAAAAAGAGAAGCGGGAATTAATGTTTAACCATATTGGCCACTGCAATAACAGCGCCGATAATAGCAAAAATATTTAGCAGCAATGCTCCAAAAACAAACGAAAATGTCCATCTGAGAATTTCCGCTTTCGTGTTGGCCAGGTCTTCTTTTATAACTAATTGATTCTTTACTGCATTAAACTCCTCGGCAACAGCGGTCTTAATGCCTTCCACCACGGCCTGTGCTTCTTTTTCGCCTAATTTAGATTTAAGCGTATTGAACAGCGTTATTTCAGATACTACCATGGTTAAATTTTACTTCAAAAGTAGTTTTTTAATTACATTAAAGCAAGGGGTGCTAACTAAAATCACCGGCCCTGGTTCAACTTTAACTACGCTCTTATTTCTTTTAAAACCTTTTTAGAATCTTTAAACTCGCCTACCGGTCTATTCAGATATTCTTTCAATTCTTCATCGGTGGCAACGCGCCCAATTCCAAATGCCACATCATGGGCACTTAATTTTTTAGGAAGCTCTTTTATCTTAGACATATCTCAACTTTTTCGGAACTAGAAATACGATTGGACAATTACTTAATTCAAAGATAAAGTAAATCATCGTAATTTGAAAGCACTGCACCAGAACAAGTGCTGTACTAAAAAGTAAGCGAAGATTAAGTTGGGAGGTAAAATTATCGCCTCGGTTATTAAAGTTTAAAAAGCTGAAATCGCAACTTGCAATGGCAAGAATATAAAAGCAGATGCTGCAAACAAGCTTCTAAATCTTGAAGTCACAAATTGTGACCTCAACTTGTTGTGTCAAATAAAACTATAGCAATGGCAAAAAGTATTGCAATTCCGGATGAGATAATTATTAATAAAATTTATTTTATCAGAGGCCACAAAGTAATGCTTGACAATGATCTTGCAGAACTTTATGGCGTGGAAACAAAACGACTAAAGGAGCAGGTAAACAGAAATATTAACTGTTTCCCCAAGCACTTCATGTTTGAATTGTCCCATAAAGAATACGAAACTTTAAGGTCGCAAAATGCGACCTTAAAGAGGGGGGCTCATTCTAAATACTTACCATACGCATTTACTGAACACGGAGTCTTAATGTTATCGAATGTGCTCAAAAGCGGCAGGGCTATTGAAATGAGCATTAAGATTATAGACGTATTTGTTAAGTTCCGCGAAATGCTACTCACCCATAAAGATATTTTACTAAAGCTTGAACAGATTGAAAAAAAGATTACCGGCCATGATGAAGAAATACAAATGATATTTTCTGCACTTAAAGAATTAATTGACCCACCTCAGGAACCAAGAAAAAAAATTGGCTTCAAATCAAGCAAAACCAAATAGCGCGCTGAACATCATGCAATACTACAGCACCAATAAAATATCACCCAAAGTAGATTTCAAAGAAGCCACCATTCATGGGCAGGCACCGGATAAAGGACTGTACTTTCCTGAACAGATTCCAGCGCTTTCGAAAAACTTACTGGCGTCGCTGAAGCATACTTCGAAAGCAGATATCGCCTTTGAAGTCATTCGCCCATACGTTGGAGGAACTATCCCTGATACAGAGCTGCATGAAATTTGTGCTCACACTGTCAACTTCGATTTTCCCTTGGTTCAGGTAAATGAAAATATTTCATCGCTCGAATTATTTCATGGCCCAACGCTTGCATTCAAAGATGTGGGCGCCCGGTTCATGAGCCGTTGCCTGGGATATTTCTCGCGAGGCAACAATAAAAAAATTACAGTTCTCGTAGCAACCTCCGGCGATACGGGCAGTGCGGTGGCCAACGGATTTTTAGGAGTGGAAGGAGTGGAGGTTGTTATTCTTTATCCTTCAGGTAAAGTGAGCAAGATACAGGAGCTTCAGTTAACCACACTTGGACAAAACATTAAAGCACTTGAAGTACAAGGCACTTTTGACGACTGCCAGAAAATGGTGAAGCAGGCTTTTACTGATGCTGAGCTGAACCAAAAACTTTTTCTTACTTCTGCCAACTCCATCAACGTTGCCCGCTGGTTACCACAGCAGTTTTATTATTTCTATGCCTTGCAGCAATGGACGGGAGAGGAGCCACCGGTTATCAGCGTGCCCAGCGGTAACTTCGGAAATATCTGTGCCGGACTTTTAGCTGCGGTTTCTGGTTTACCGGTCAAACATTTTGTGGCGGCCTGCAACAGCAACGATGTTTTTACCCGCTACCTCCAATCCGGATTGTTTGAAACTATGGAAGCGGTTGCCACCATATCAAATGCCATGGACGTAGGCAACCCCAGCAATTTTGTTCGCATCCCCGAGCTGTTCGGGCACGATTATCAAAAGATTAAATCCTTCATCAGCAGCTACCGGGTAAGCGATGCAACCACGGCTGAAACAATTCAACGCGTTTTTAAAGAATTTAATTACACTCTCGACCCGCATGGTGCGGTTGGTTATTATGCGCTGGAAGAATTCCTTTGTCATGGTGAGCGAAGCCGAA
>PMXD01000036.1 GCA_003165895.1 Bacteroidota bacterium
GAAAGCTGCAATGTGGGTTAAAGGACACGGTCATTGTTGGTGGTTGGGGTCCATATTTAAGACACTATGACAAGCACCCTGGGACGAAAGACGTAGATATACTTTTCCCTCAAACCTACTCTAAGGAAGCAATTTTACAAATTCTCGAAAGATTTCTGAGCAACGGTTTTTTTATCAGTGCAAAACATGATTTTCAACTCTGTAGGGCATATCAATTAGGGAAATACACTTATATTTTTAATGTTGACCTACTACATCCCACCGAAGGGAAAATAAATAAGGTCGATTTCGTTGAATTAATGGACTTAGATGTAACTGTTGGGGGTATTAGAGTGAAGCCCCTACTTTCAGTCAATATTCAATATGGTGATGTAATTTATTCTCAGAACTTATTTACGGAAATGAAATTTGATGGAAAACTGTTTAATGTTCTTGATAATGCCGGTGTAATAATTTCAAAAATTAATTCATGCCATAATAAAAAAAGGCCTCGAGATATATATGATATTTATCTTTCACTTTTAGAGGAAGGGGCGTTAGGGAAAATCAACCACCTTGCACAAATTAACCCTTCCCTGAACGAGAACTTGAAAAATTATTCAGAAAAGCTAAAATCAGATTGGCCAACGTATAGTGGACATCTTAAAGAATTTGGAGTTAATGACCCAGAACAGGCGAAGAAATTACTGCTTCTTGGACGTTAATCACGTCCAAGAAAATCACATAAGCAATAATCTCAAATATTCNNCCCTTGTCCAGCCTATATTTGCGAGGTTTTCTGCCTCAAAATAGCTACTCAATTCAAAAAACGCCTTAAAATCGAGCCTGGATTTTTTTTGAAATCAATTTTGCTACTCGTAGGGGGTACGGAAAATTTCCCTCCACGCGATTCTAAAGGCCTTCTTTCAATTCCGTGAACACCCTTTATAAACACGTAATCGGGAACGATGGGCGGGTATCTGGTCCTGCTCCGATAATCACTGTCATTATCACCTTCCTTTTTCAGGTGACTCGCTGGCTGGTCATTTTCTGCGGAGGCTAAAAAATTATTACCTTTATAGCACAAAGGTTTTCATTTTATGATAACGCAAGAATCATTGCAAAATTTAGATACTGTCGGCTACCTCGGCAGGCAAAAAAAGATGACCAAAAAGGAGCATTTGCTTGAACTCAAAAAGAGCAGCGAAGCTATGCTCCTTTACAAATCCAAACATTCCTCTTCAAAAAAAGCTGCCTAAGTTATTTCGCATTTCAAATACTCAAACTATACCTGCTATTCCTCCCCCCACCCTCTGCAACCAAAACACCCATCTCCGCAAGTATTTGCAAATCCCTCGTTGCTGTGGCTTTTGATGTTTTTGTAATAGACATATATTTTTGTGCAGTCATTCCGCCTTCAAAACCATCCGGCCCTGCGGCCAGCATTTTATTGATAACTTTCAATTGGCGGTCGTTCAGATTAGCTTTAAAGTGGTCGAAAAATTTCGCTTTTCTAAGCGTAAAATCAATCAGTGCCCTGGCTTCCCTTTGGGCTTGCAGCACTGTATTTACAAAGTATTTTATCCAGCCGGTAATTTCATTACCCTGTTGCGCTTTCTCCAGCGCAGCATAATATAATTTCCTCTCCGCCTCTATAGTTTGCGATAAGCTAAGCAACACCGGCTGGCCCATGGTTTGCGACAATGCCTTTTCAGCAAGGGCCCTTCCAATCCGGCCATTTCCATCTTCAAACGGATGTATAGATTCAAAATATAAATGGGCTATGGCCGAGCGGACAGGGGCTTTTTTAATTTCCTTTTTCCCTCCCGGCGCGGTATCGTTAAACCACCTGATAAACCTTCGCATTTCAATTGCAACGCGTGTAGAGGGCGGTGCTTCAAAGTGAATCTTTTCCCGCCCTATGGCGCCGGATATAACCTGCATCGGCTCTTTGTGTTTTCTCCACGCCCCAATAGTGATAGTAGTACGTTGCCTCAAAAGCATGGTATGCCATGCCAGTAAGGTAGCTTCGTTAAGCGGATTGGCAAATGTATTGCGCACGGCAACCATTAATTCACCTGCACCTTGTGCTTTTTTATCCTTTATTGCATCAGGCTTTTTATTCAATCCCAGATTATTGCGAATGGAGGAAACAACATCTTGCCGGCTAAAATACTCCCCTTCAATTTCCGAAGTCTTAATAGCTTCAGAAACCATTGTATTAAGCATCGCTTCTACCTGGCCTGCTTCAGGCATGGCTTTTAACATGCCGCTTACATTGCCTGCTTCAAAGGCAAATGCAAGCACCACGTCCTCTATGCCGCTCAAATCGTATCTGAATTCAGGCCAGTCAGTTTGTTGCCAGTTATATTTCATGAGCCGGTTATGAAGTTTATTCGGCTCAAAAATAAAGAAAAAATGAGCCGAAAAGAAAATTTATTCGGCTCATTTGTATTGCCTTTCAGGTAATAGCTGGCACTGCGCTGATCATTTTTTGAATTATCACTTTCCTTTCCCAGATGACTCACCCATATTAGTAATCTCCTCATACAATAAGCTTTTAAACAGTTATGGCGTACAGGTGTTTCCTCTGATGCCTTATTACTATATATTTACCGGATGAAATCGCAGGAATGGATTTTTAAAGTAGATAAACTAACAGCCTCCCTTGAGGAAGTGAGCACTGGTCGGTCATATTCAACTTCGGTATATGCACTTGAACGCTCAGAACTGCCATTAGTAATCAAAAAGAACGGATGGAAATTTAATTGGCGGGAAGAGTTTGCTTATGATGTAAAAACTGTGTACAAGTTAATAGCGAATGATTTTCCTGATGAAATACAGGGATTAATCAGCCTTTCAGATGCCGGAGATCATATCTTTATGCCTTTAGTAGAAACGGCCCCACATAATTTTGGACGGAACAAAAAATTCCATGGCGTTCTTGGTAACCTGGTAGCGTTTGCGTGTAAACTCTCTTTTGAAAAAGGGCATGATGGAGAAGTAGGGTTTATTGCAAAAACCGCTTTGATACCGCATTACGAAAAGGAATTAGGGGCAAAGTCGCTAATGGGAACCAGGATGGGAATTTTTAAAGCAGAGGCTAAAAAATTAGTATCTTGTATACTACAAAGATTTCTACTTATGATAACTCAAAAATCATTGCACAGTTTAGACAGTGTTGGCTATCTGGGCAAGCAAAAAAAGATGGCCAAAAAGGAATATCTGCTTGAACTTAAAAAAAGCAGTGAGGCGCTTCGTCTTTATAAATCCAAGCATTTTCCCTCAAAGAAAGCTGCCTAAATTACTTGTTGACTGCTATATGGTATGAGCCGATGGTTGCTCTTATTCGGCTCATTTCTATTGCCTTTTGGGTGATAGATTGCACTTCATCTTCACCTAATAAGCAATAATCTCAAATATTCCATTATCTTTGCGCCGCAATTTATAAACACGTCATCACGAACGATGGCGGGATATCTGGTTCTGCGCTGATAATCATTAGAATTATCACCTTTCTTTCTCAGATGACTCACTCGCGTTCAGAGACATAAACAATTTTAAAATGATGGAAAAATTCAGAGCCCTTGGCTTGAGCGAAAATGTATTAGCTGCATTGGAGAAAAAAGGATGGGAAGTCCCTTCGCCTATACAGGAAAAAACAATACCACTATTGCTAACCGGAGCAAAAGATATAGTGGGGCAGGCACAAACCGGAACCGGTAAAACCGCAGCGTTTGGCTTACCACTTATTGAAAAATTAGATGATAACAACAAAAATGTTCAGGCATTAATTTTATGCCCTACCCGCGAGCTTGCCATACAGGTGGGCGAAGAAATAAACAGCTATAAAGGCGAGAAGAAATTCTCTATCCTGCCTGTTTACGGTGGACAAAGTTATGTTATACAGGAGCGTGGCCTTAAAAGAGGTTCGCAAATTGTTGTTGGAACACCCGGACGTATCCGCGATTTAATTGACAAAAAAACCCTGAAACTTGACCACGTAACACATGTGGTTTTAGATGAAGCAGATGAAATGCTGAACATGGGTTTTGAAGAAGAAGTGCGCGAGATATTAAAGTCGGTACCTGCAGAAAGAAGGATGCTGTTATTCAGCGCTACCATGCCCGCCCAGATATTAAGGCTTGCTAAAAACTTTATGAAAGACTACGACCTGGTTGAAGTAAAAAGCGAACAGGCTACTGTAGCACTTACCGAGCAGATTTACTTTGAAGTGCGTGAAAGCGAACGCTTTGAAGCGCTTAGCCGTATCATTGATGTTGAACCCGATTTTTATGGTATCATTTTTTGCAGGACAAAAATTGAAACCGACCAGGTTGCACATAAGCTGAACGACAGAGGCTATGAAGCAGAAGCAATGCACGGCGATATCAGCCAAAGCCAGCGTGAGTTGATTATCAAAAAATTCAAAGCAAAAAAGGCCACTATTTTAGTTGCAACCGATGTAGCTGCACGGGGTATTGATGTAAACGACCTTACACACGTTATTAACTACAATCTTCCGCAAGACCCGGAAGCTTACGTTCACCGTATTGGCAGAACAGGCCGTGCAGGAAAACAGGGAACCGCTATCACCTTTATTACCCCGCACGAGTTACGCGAACTATTATTTATTCAGAAAATTGCACGCACTACTATTAAAAAAGAAAAAGTGCCTACCGTGCAGGATGTAATTGCCAAAAAGAGAAGCCGTATTAAAGCCGACATCATTGAATTGATTGATAGCGGCGAATACCAGGAGTATGCGGCCATGGCCCACGAGTTAATTGACGAAGGCCAGACCGCAGAAAGAATTGTGGCAGCACTTTTGAAATATACTTTCAAAGATGAACTTAATGAGCAGTCGTACCGCGAAATCAGTGAAGGCAGGGGCACCGGTGCAGGCAGCAATGTTGATAGCAAAGGAACAGCAAGATTATTTGTTGCCCTGGGCCGCGAACAGGATTACAGCACTGCTAAGCTTGCTAAATTTTTAGAAGAAGAAGGTGGCATACCGCAAAGCGCTATTAAGGATATTAAGGTTTACGACAAGTTTTCGTTTATTACCGTAACTTTTGTTGAAGCCGAACAGTTGTTAGCGGTATTCAGTAAAAACAAAAATGGCCGGAAGCCACTTGTTACCAAAGCCAAAGAAAGAGAAGGCGGCGGTGGCTCAGGCGGTGGAAGGTCTTTTAGCCGTAACAATGAAGAAAGCCGCGAAGGCGGTGGCGAAAGAAAGCCATCGTCTTTTGATAGAGAAAGAAAGCCATTCAACAGCGAGCGGAAGCAATTTTCAGGTAAATCTGATTTTGTAAGCAAGCCGAGAATTGAAACTCCGGTAAACAGTGGTGCCGGCGATACAAGTGAAGTACGCGAACCCAGAAAGGAATTCGTTAAAAAAGAATTTGTAAAGAAAGAGTTTGTAAAGAAGGACTTTACCAAAAAAGAAGGCGATGCCGAAAACAAACCAGCCCGTAAGAGGGAAAACAAAATGATGGATTACCTTGAAAAGCCCGCCAGCGACAAACCGGCAACTGAAAAGGCTCCTAAAAAGAAAAACGATTCATCGGTAGTTGATGAGTTTATGAAGAAGTTTGATGATGATTTGAGCTGGTAATAGCACAAACCGGTAAAATAAAAAAGGCAGTAACATTAAAACGTTATTGCCTTTTTTATTTGTTACGCTTCCTCCTATGCCAAACTTATCAGGCATTTACACCACCGCTAACTTCAATGCGCTGGCCGTTTATCCACCGGCTGCCTTCGCTGCATAAAAAGGCTATCACCATACCAATATCATCAGGTACACCCACGCGGCCTAGCGGAGTATTACTGCTTATCATTTTCTTTACGTGTTCGTTGCTGCGGATAAAAGCATTGTTGAAATCTGTCTCTATCGCCCCGGGCGCAACAACGTTCACCGTTATTTGCCGCGGGCCCAGGTCTTTTGCCAGGTAACGCGTAAGCGTTTCGACCGCACTTTTCATGCTGGCATAAATCTGGTAACCGGGATTTACAAACCGCGTAGTACCGGTTGAAATATTTATTATCCTTCCGCCATCGTTGATAACAGGTAGCGCGTGTTGAATAAGAAAGTACACGCCTTTGTAGTGTACATTATAAAAGCGGTCAACATCATTTTCGGTAGCGTTGGCAAAGGGAATAGTTTGGCCCATACCCCCGTTATTGATCAGAAAATCGATTCGCTCCCGCCCAAATTTTGTTTTAAGCATTTCCGTAACTTCAGTTACAAACGGGGCCAGTGAGGCTATGTCACCGACATCCAGTTTCAACGCGACGGCTTTGCCGCCATTTGCTTCTATACCTGCAACCACTGCATCGGCATCCGCTTTATTCGAATTATAGGTAATAATAATGTCGTGTCCTTGTGCTGCCAGGTGTTGTGCCATATTGCGGCCAAGCCCGCGGCTGCCGCCGGTTATTAGTGCTGTTTTGTTGGTTGCTGTCATAGTTGGTTGGTTGCTGTTTTAAAAAGGTGAAATTGCTGAACTAAACAAATTGGGCTCCCATAAGTTTATTGCCATTTGCAGATTTTGAAATTGACATAAAGAACCTGCCCTCTAAAATCCAAATATGCAGAAAATCCGCACAATTTAGTCTTCCGGTCTTTATTGTTTACTTCGTATCAAAATACAGGCAATTGAAATGAAGGCTATCTGCTTTTCTCTGTTCATCTTTATACAAATCGTTATGGAGGCCCAAACCAACAGCGCCGGAAATGCCCAGCCCTGGTTTCATACCACCACTATCTACCAGGTATATCCCCGTTCGTTTTTCGATTCAAATGGCGATGGCATTGGTGATATACAGGGCATTATCCAAAAGCTGGACTACATCAAAAGCCTGGGCTATGAAACCATCTGGTGCTCGCCCTTTTTCAAATCGCCACAAAAAGATTTTGGTTACGATATTTCGGGCTACACTGAAATTGCGCCTGAATACGGAACCCTTCAGGACGCCGAACAACTAATAGCCGAAGTACACAAGCGGGGCATGAAAATAGTTTTTGATATGGTAATGAACCATACATCTGATGAACACCCGTGGTTTAAGGAGTCGGCTTCTTCGCGCACCAATCCAAAAGCCGATTGGTATTTATGGCGCGATAAACCGAATGGGTGGAAGTCGGCGCTTAAAGCCAGGGGATGGCATTACGTAAAAGAACGTAACCAATATTACTGGGCCAGCTTCCTTTCTTTTCAACCCGATTTAAACTACCGTAATCCTGAGGTAAAGAAAGCCATGTTTGATGCAGTCAGGTTCTGGCTTCAAAAGGGTGTAGATGGCTTCAGGCTGGATATGTTCAACTCCATTTACAAAGATGCGGAGTTCAGAAATACACCTGAGTCAAGAGAAGTGGCTTCTAAAAATTTCGATACCAAGGGCTTTAAAAATTCCATCACCGGTTCGGTCAACCAGCCTGAGGATTTTGAATTTGCCCGTCAGCTAAGAAGCGTTTGCGACTCCTTCGGCGACCGGATGTTGTTAGGTGAGGTTTACGGCAACCATCAGATGGTGCGCCGTTTTTTAGGTAAGGATAAAAACGATGGTCTGGGCCTGGTGTTTAATTTCGAAATGCTCCGGTTCAACTTTAACGCCGGTTATTTTCACCGCCTTATCGGCAGCCTTGAAAAAGATTTTCCTTCGCCCTTTATGCCGGTTTATGTTTTCAGTAATCACGACCGCCGCAGAAGTATGAAGCGTTTAAGCGGAGATGTAAGCAAGGCAAAGCTGCTGCACCTGATGCAGCTAACCGTGCGCGGCGTACCATGCATGTATTATGGCGAGGAAATAGGCATGCAGGATGCCAGGATGCCATACAGCAAAGCGTTAGACCCCATTCCTCATTTACACAAATATGTTCCGCGATTTTTAGTGGATATGGTGGATGAAACCCTGAACCGCGATGAGCTACGTACCCCTATGCAATGGGATAGCACAAATGCCGCCGGATTCTCGAAAGCTGAAAAAACCTGGCTGCCCGTGCATACTAATTTCAGGCAAGTGAACGTTGAGAAGGAAGAAAGCGACCCAAACTCGTTACTTAATATGGTACAGCAGCTATTAAATACCCGCAAAACCAATACAGCACTATCCGCCGGTACCCTGGAACTGATAGATAGCAAATTGCTGCCAGGGGGAGTGCTGGGTTATAAAAGAATGGCTGGTAACGAAGAAGTATTAGTGCTTATCAATTTTACAAAACGGAAAAAAGAATTTTCTTTGCCCGGCACCTATAACAGAATACTTTCTGTAAACAAAACCGATGCATACAGCAACGGAAAAATTTCTTTGGATACTTTTGGCGGCATCGTCCTTAAAAAATAGCCGGTTTTAATTTACTGTTAACTAAAACTAAGTGCATGAAAAAATCACTTTCAGCCCTCCTTATTATACTAAGTCTTTTTACTAAGGCTCAAAATGTAACCGTCCGCGGTTTTATTCTCGATAAGGATAATAATCAGCCTCTTTCATTATGTGCTATACAGGTTAAAAATTCGCAACTGGGTGCACTATCTGAAGACAATGGATTTTTTGAGCTTCCCCTGCCTGTTACCAACCTTACCGATTCACTAAAAATTTCGTTTATTGGGTATTTATCCAAAACCATTTCCATTGCCGGTTATAAGCAAGGCGATACACTTAGAATATTTCTGGAAACCGCCATTGAAACCAAACAGGAGGCAGTGATAATTGCCGAGAATGCCAAAGGTGTTTTATTGAAGGCTATTAATAATTTAAAGCAAAACCTCTTTCGCGATTCTCTTATTCAAACAGGTTTTTACAGGCAGTTTCATAAAGAGAATGGCAAGTATGTGCGCCTGCTGGAAAGCGATGTTAGCGTGGCTATAAATGCAAAAGACCCATTTATGTATGCTTTTCATGAGCAGATACAAATTAACCAGCAACGGCGGTCTGAAAATTATGAGACTAACGGTGATGTGCATGGCGACCACCTGGTGGACCTGCTAAAAGAAAACCCATTCAGTTATAACAAAACGACCTTCTTAAACCCTAAGAACCTTGACTTTTTTGCACCGAAATTTGAGCATGAAGACAGCGCAGGCTATATTATTAAAACCCAGTATAAAGAAAGCAGCAGTGCCAAGTTGGAACGGGCCCGGATTTGGGTTGAAAAAGGCACTTACGCTATTACCCGCATTGAAGTAGAAAAATTTCCGAACCCATATTATGTGAAAGGAAAATATGCTTACGACTCACGCTGGAAACTGCTGAACGAAAAGGATGTAGTTCAGCTAACTAAATATAAAGGCAGGTTTGTGGTAAGCTCGTTAGAGCGTGTTTACAATGATGATGTGCTTAACCGCCAAACCGGCCAGGTAGATTATGTAGTGGAGGAAACCTTCGATCTTTATTTCTATAATTATGACGATGCTAATGTAAGCACCAAAATAAAGAACGGCAAGTATCACGATTTTACAAGCCTTTATACTGCTAATTACAATTACAACGACCAGTTTTGGAATAATTATTCAATGCTTAAAGAGCATCCATTGGCACATCAGATTGACACCGACCTTAGCCACGCAAAACCTTTGGATGTGCAGTTTCATGAGATGGGGAAATAATGCTTATTGTGCTTACACAAAAAAACGCCCTATCTCGTTGCTTAATAATTCTACCGGCATACTTTCAATCGGGTGCCCCACATTTTCGTATACTTTAAATTCAGAATTTTTGATAAGGTGGTGTGCATAATCTGTTTCTTCAAAGGTTACCACATTATCCTCTCCTCCGCGGCTTAATAAAACCTGTTGCTGTATTTTTATAAAATCCTGGTCGGTGAGATGGGTATGAGCCAGGTCCTTCAAAAGAAGCGCTGTTTTGCTCATTAAGCTTTTCCATTCATGCTCACCGTGGCGGTCAACCAGCAATTGGGCAAATGCGGGTACTTTCTGCTGTGTTACTTCCGGATTTAGCATTTTAATTTCCTTTTCCACTTCTTCGGCGTTCCACTTTAATTTGGTGCCCAGCGTAAATATTTTGCCTACCCGCTCAGGATAAAAACGTGCCAGCCATAGTGCCACATAGCCACCCATACTATAGCCAAAAATATCTATCGTTTTAATATAGTTTTCGTTCATCCAATCTAACACCTCATGGGCGAAATTCTGAATAGTAAAAGCATGGTGGTGCGAGGGCCTTCGGCCATGTCCCGAAAAGTTGAGCGTATGCACCTTAAACGGCCCCGCCAGGCCTTGCTGAAGGTCAGCAAACTGCTCTTTTGAACCCAGGGCGCCATGTAGCAAAAGGAGTTCTTTCATATCTCAAATATAGCTTTTCGCCTGCTCAGAGCACATGATATATACCGCAGGGAGGCAGTTTTACGAATTTACACGATACTTCATCCTGCGGTATATACCGGATGGATTCTAAGACCTATCTGCTTTCGGTATACCTCAAATTCATTTGCTTCTTTATTATTTCAAAACTGCATTAAATTTGTGCGGTTTAAACTGACTCCCTCAACAGTTTAATTGATTTGATATCAACGTTAAAATCAAACATGCAATTTTTCACTTTATCAGGTATTGGCTGCAAATCATATTCCGTTATAAAAACCGGGTTTATGTGCACAGCTTTTTTGCTTTGCAGCAGGATGGCAATATCTCAAACAATTAATCCTCCTCAATCTGAATCAAGCAGTTTTGTGCCGGTTGACAGTGAATTTATCATGCAGGTATCGCGGATAAATAATGAGGTAGTAATATCAATTACCTTTAACGACTCGCTGGTTTTTGATTATGCCGCCATTGAAAGAAAGGCCGAGTTTAATGGTGAGTTCAGTCAATGCAAATACATTTCGTACGAAGAAGTAAAAACCAAAGGGCGCCATCTTGTTAAGAAAGATACCTACGCCTACGCCGGCGCCAACAACGTTCTTTACAGGTTAAAATTAGTTACCAAAGATGGGGCTCAACGTATTTTCCCAGCCATTAATTTGCCGGCAGTAAAGAAATAAAGGCTCCTCCTTTCCCCGAAGGAGATGATTAAAGCTAATATGAAATACAAGGTCAATTCTTTTTAGCCTCGCCCTTTTTATTCAACCTGTTTAACGCATCTTCCGCACTATATATTATCAGGTCATAATCGTTTATTTTCTCCTCCAGGCTTACTTTTTCGGTTTTGCTCTGTTCTGTTCCAAGGCTTGTCTTGGCGGTCTTCTTCAGATCTTCAAAATCCTTCGAAATCCGTTTTATAGCCCCTTTTGCTGCACCCGTAATAAAATGATTGTCAGAGGTCATGCCCTGCTGTTCAATTGTATTTATACCGCTTATTACTACGGGCTTATCCATGCGGGTCAAAAAATTGGCGTAATAATACAGCAAGGTATATTTGCCAAAACCGGTTGCGGTTTTCAGCTTCTTCTCAAAATAATCCTGGTAGGTTACGTCACCCTCTTTGGCATATACATCGGCCACGGCATTTACCACTTCGCTGTTTTTATCACCCTCCATGTTTTTAGCAATTTCCATAGCCTTTTTGGAGTTGGCCTCTGCCAGGGCTTTCAAACCGGCAGCAGAAACACCGTAAGAGCTGTCACCCACAGCAGCCTCAAACAAGTCAGTATATTTCGAAGCGTCCTTAACTTTGCTTAGTTTATCAATAGCTTCCTTACGCACTGCACTTTCTTTATCTTCTTTTGCCAACTGCACAATACTGGCCAAAATACTGTCGTTTTTATCGGCCTCAATACGCGTTATGGCAAACTGGCGCAGGTAATAAAAGTTATCGTGCAGAGCTTCGGTCAATATCTGCTTTGCAACTGCACTGTCCTTTTGCATATCGGCCAGGTTTCTCAACGCCTCCAGTCGTTCCGAAAAATACGTTGCGTTACGGTACTCGTATACAAAATTGGCTGTTGTCTTATTATCCTTTCTTTCGCAAAGCACATAGCGCTCTGGGTCAAAATCAACCAGGTCGGGTTTAGTTGCTGCGGCAATGGCAAATGTTTGAGATTTCTTTTTCAGTGTAAAATCGTAGCTGCTAAACGTTTTTCCCTGCCAAACACCCACTTTAAAAGGAAGCTGATAAGTCAACGGATTATCGGTATTGTGCTTCTGTTCAACAGTTACAAAAACACTATCGCGGTCATAACTATAATGCACGTCAATTACCGGGTGGCCCGAGTTCATGAACCACTCATCAAAAAACCAGTGCATATCGGTGCCCGTAACTTCTTCAAAAGCCAAACGCAGGTTTGCAATCTCAACTGATTTAAACTGGTTGGTTTTAAGATACAGTTCCAACGACTTAAAGAAAGCCTCATCACCCACTGCTTTTCTGAGATAATGTAATACCTGGCCACCTTTAGCATAACTATGGCTATCAAACATGTCTTCCTTGTCATCGTAATGAAACCTGATAAGGTCAACGTTTTTGCTTTTAGCCTCCGTCATATACTGCCGGTAATCATCACGGAACTTAAAGTCAGCATACTCGCGGCCATATTTATATTCATTCCAAAGGTATTCGCCATAGGTTGCAAAGCTTTCGTTCAATGGTATATTGCTCCAGCTTTCAGGGGTTACCAGGTCGCCGAACCATTGGTGAAACAGCTCGTGGCTTATCACTTCTTCATGCGTTTCATCCAGTAACTCCCTGGGTGTGCGCTGTAAAAATTCACCATGCAAAGTGGCTGAGGTGTTTTCCATAGCCCCGCTCACATAATCGCGCACCACTATCTGCGAATATTTCGGCCACGGAAAATCGAAACCCAGTTTTTGGCTAAAGAACTCAATCATTTGTGGGGTATGGCCAAATATCTGTTTGGCATACGGTGCATATTCCTTTTCTACATAGTAATTTACCGGTATGTCCCTCCACCGGTCTTGAATAATTGTAAAATCGCCAATAGCCATCATAAATAAATAGGGCGCATGGGGCAGGTCCATTTTCCAGTAATCGGTTACCAGGCTATCATTAATGCTTGTTGAGGATACCAGTACGCCATTGCTAAGACTTACATACTTTTTAAGGTGAGTAATATAAATTTCATCGGTGCACTTTTGGTTGGGCTTATCAATAGTGGGGAACCAGCATGAATTGGACTCCGTTTCGCCTTGTGTCCAAATCTGTGTAGGCTTGGATGAATCGGTACCTAATGGATTAATAAAATAAAGCCCTTTATCTTCATTAATGGCAGCGCTACCTCCGCTTTTGCGCTCGTTAGGCTTGGCGGTATAATCAATAAACACTTTAAATGTCTGGTCGCGGGTAAAAGCTTTGCCTAAATTAATTTTAAGTTGAAGCGAATCGTAGGTATAAGGTAAGGCCTCAGCGGTACCATCACCGGTTACCAGGCTTACCTGGTGTATATCAAACTGTTTGGCATCAAGCACCAATTCCGTTTGAGGATAAAAATGAGGTTTAAGGGTAATAGTGGCCTTGCCCAACAGATACTGTTTCTGGTAATCGAATTTTACCTCAAGTTTTGTATTTACCAGGTCAAAATACCTGGTGGCCGAACCGCGGTAAGGGTTTTCGCGCGAAACGGTAACTTCAACAGTATCTAAATTCTCTTCTATGCGGCCAGTCCTGGCTGCCTTTTTACTTGTTGAGCAGGATGAAACAAATACAAAAAACAAAGCAACTGCAGCAAAGCGATTTAACATGAACAGATTTTTAAAAAATAAATGGATGTAAAGGTAAAAAAAGTAAGCACCTGCGTTTTACCTGACAAATCAGGCCCAGGTTAGCTCTAATTACAAAAGGAATTTCTTTTGCAAAATGGTGCAGATATTTGCGAAGACTTTTTCGGGTTTCATTATCTTTATCTCATCACAATGAACTTAACCCATTTTGTCCATTGGTTTCATTCGTTTTATCCACGCATGGGTTTATTACCAAAGAGTTTATAGCAGAACACAGCGCCGGGCCGGACAAAATATTTTACGTATGCGGCCCTCCGCCAATGATGGATGCCGTGGAGAAATACTTAGCCGATTTGCATGTGCTGGAAAGTTTGATTGTTAAGGAAGCGGTTTGAAGCTATTATATCATGGTTGAACAGCCCTGAGAAATTATTGTTGGGGCTGTTTTTTGTGAAACCAAAACCAGCTATCGCTTTGCCTTCAAATCCGGGTTCTGAAATTATTTTTTGTATCTTTATTTAGAAACCCTCTAAGAGGCTGTTTCAAATTAAAGAAAAGAAATACAGATTAACACAAAGAACACAAAGTTCAATACCAAAGAACACCAAAAAACATATTCTTTGTGGCCTTTGTATCAGTATTTCCTTTGTGTTCTTTGTGATAAATTGCATTTGGATTTAATTTCAAACAGCTTCTTAGTGGCAAAAAAAGAAATTATGAAAAAGAAAGTAGTAATAGTAGGTGCGGGCCTGGTAGGTTCAATATTGGCTTGTTATTTATCGCGCAGGGGCCATAAAATTGCCGTTTATGAGCGGCGGCCCGATATGCGCACGGCGGGATTTGTAGGTGGCCGTTCCATTAACCTGGCATTAAGCCACAGGGGTTGGAAGGCGTTAAAGGCTATAGGCCTTCAGGATGAAGTGAGCAAAATTGCTATACCTATGAGAGGCAGGATAATACACGACCTGACCGGCACCACTTCTTTTATCCCATATGGAAAAGATGACCAGGCTATATACTCAGTCAGCCGGGGGCATTTGAACCAGATAATGGTTGAGGCCGCAGATAAAAATGCAGATGTTGATTTTCATTTTGACCAACGGTGTGCCGCTATTGATTTTAATAAGAACAGCGTAACTTTTCAAAATGAGCATACAAAAGCACAACACCAGGAGCAGGCCGATGTGATTTTCGGCGCAGATGGGGCTTTTAGTGAAGTACGGTACGAAATGCAGAAAACCCCCAACTTCAACCTGTGGCAAAACCACGAGGAATACGGGTATAAAGAATTGGAAATACCGGCAGGTAATTATGGCGAACACCTGATTGATAAACACGCATTGCATATATGGCCACGCAAAAGTTTTATGATGATAGCCCTGCCTAACCTGGACGGCAGTTTTACAGTTACCCTTTTTGCCCCGTTTAAAGGCGAAAACTCTTTTGAAACTGTGAAGACAGAAGCTCAGGTAGATGCTTATTTTAAAAGGAACTTTCCGGATGCCGTAGCTTTAATGCCGGACAGGAAGAAGGATTTCTTTAATAACCCAACATCTTCTTTGTGTACCATCAAATGCTTTCCGTGGAAATATAAAGATGCGTGTTTAATTGGCGATGCTGCCCATGCGGTGGTGCCATTTTACGGACAGGGTATGAACTGCGGTTTTGAGGACGTTTATGAACTGGAAGGTATACTGAACAGTACCGGCGAAAACTGGGAGGAGGCGTTAAACAAACTGCAATACCAGCGCAAACCCAATTCGGACGCCATTGCCGACCTGGCGCTTTATAACTTTATTGAAATGCGCGACCTGAGCGGTCGCGAAGATTTTCAGTTACGCCTTAAAATAGAAAAAAGGATAGCGCAGAAATTTGCCGATAAGTTTATGACGCACTACGCCATGGTAACCTTCAGTGACCTCAGTTACAGCGAAGCCAAAAAACGCGGCGAACAACAAAGCCTGCTGCTGGATAAAATTATGGCCTTGCCCGATATTGAAAACAACTGGGAAAGTGACATGGTGATGGCAATTGCAGAGGAATGGATTAACAATAACCGGAACTAACCTTTTCAGTATCTTCGCAGTCTTAATGTTACCGATACTGCGAAGTATGCTAAACCGATTTGCCCTTTTACTGTTCATGCTTATTACTATCCCGGCATTTTCTCAAACAGAAGATGACAACCGGATATTAAATCAGTTTATAGTGATGCTTAAACCCGGCCAGCAGGTTGATGAACTGGTAAAAGAGTTTCCTGCCCTGCAGGTGCAAAAGTGCCTTTCAAAACAAATGAATATATGGCTGATGCAAAGGGATACAACTGCTGATGCCGAAAAATTTCTGCTTACACTAAAAGCCGGTAAAACAGTAAAGCTGGCCCAGTTTAACCACCGGGTGCAAAGCCGGTCGTTGGTTCCTGACGACCCATATTTTAATAACCAATGGAACATGTTAAACACTGGACAAGGCGGGGGAACGGTTGGTGCGGACATTGATGCGACTGATGCCTGGGCCATTAACCACAACAATACTACTGCCAATGGAGATAGCGTGGTTATTGCTATTATAGACGGAGGGCCAAACGTTGGATTTGATTATGAGCACCAGGACCTTAGTTTTTTTGTAAACACCCACGAGATACCAAATAACGGAATTGATGATGACAGCGATGGTTATGTAGATGACTATAATGGCTGGAATGCTTTTACCTCTACCGGCGATATTAACATGGGCAATACCGACCCGCACGCTATGCATGTTTCGGGGATTGCAGGGGCTATTGGCAATAATGCAACCGGTATAGCCGGTACCTGTTGGGGCGCAAGGATTTTACGCGTGGTAGGCGCATCAGGCGAAGAGTCGCAGGTGGTGGAAGCTTACGATTATGTAAGGGAAATGCGGAGATATTATAACAGCAGTGGAGGAACAAGGGGGGCTTTTGTGGTTTCAAGCAATTCTTCTTTTGGTGTTGACCAGGGCCGGCCGGTAGATTACCCCATTTGGTGCGCCATGTATGATAGTATGGGTTATGTGGGTATTTTAAGCGCCGCCGCTACTGCAAATGGATCTTGGAATATAGATGTGACAGGTGATATACCCACCGGCTGCCCCAGCAAATTTCTTATTACCGTTACCAATACAACTAACCAAGATCAATTATATGCCGTTGCGGGCTACGGAGATACCACCATTGCTTTAGGTGCACCGGGCGAGGGTATTTATTCAACGGAGCAGAGTAATTCTTATGGATATATGAATGGTTGTTCTATGGCTTCCCCTCATATTGCTGGCACGGTAGGCGCTATGTTTGCAGCGGCCTGCCCGCAATTGCTTGCCGATTATAAATTATATCCGGACTCGATTGCACTGGTTGTAAAGCAAATGCTTGAAACCGGGGTAACCCGCCTTTCGGACCTTTATAATGAAACCATTACCGGAGGCACTTTAAACCTTTACAACGCCATTAAAAATCTGGATGAATATAACTGTAGTGCCTGCAATTATTCGGTTTCGCTTACCGAAACGCAGCCGCAGTGCAGTAATAGCTGCAATGGCTCCGCCCAGGTTAGCGTTCAGGGACCGGGTATTTACAATTATACATGGAGTAACAATCAAACCGGTGTTTCGGTAATTAATAATCTTTGCCCAGGCATTTATTCGGTTACTGTTACTGATACAACAACCGGTTGCCAGCAAATAAAAAATGCCTATTTGTATAAGCCCGATAGTATTGATATTTCTTCCATCCATATTATTCCGGTGGTAGGCGGCGATTCGGGAAATATCATTGTAACCGCCCATGCAGGCAATTACCCGCTGGAATATTCTTTAAACGGTATCAATTATCAGAATGCATCTACTTTAATTGTAAGCAACAACGGCAACTACAATGTGTTTGTGAAAAATAATATTGGCTGCATAGTAGAGGAGAGCGTTTCTGTGTCAGGCGTTGAGAGCTTATCGGCAGTAAATAACTGGAATTTGTTTCCTAATCCTGTTAACGGACTGTTGAACATTTCCTTCAACCTGTCGGGCACAACCAATATGTCTTTTAGTATTACCAATATCCTGGGGCAAAAATTATTATCCGGCGAACAAACAATTACTGCGGGCATCAGCACTATCTCCACCGACGTTTCCTCACTTGCAGCAGGTACCTACTTCATAACTCTGTTTGCCGGTAATTCAACATCAACAAATAAATTTGTAATAACCCGTTAAGCCGCAACTCAAAACTTTAACACCTTAACACTTGAACACTTGAACACATTAAAGCTAATTTGCGCCATGCAAAAAAGATGGGTAGTTAAGCAAGCTGATAATGAAAAGGTACAAGCCCTGCAGGAGGCCCTGAAAGTACATCCCATACTTTGTAAGTTACTGGTGCAGCGTGGTATTGAAACGTATGAAGAAGCCAGGGCATTCTTCAGGCCAGGTTTAGATGCATTGCACGACCCTTTTTTGATGAAGGACATGGATAAGGCGATTAACCGCATAGCTACTGCAATTGCCAACAACGAAAGGTTATTGATTTATGGTGATTATGATGTTGATGGAACTACGGCAGTGGCAACCGTCTACTCTTTTTTCAAGGAGTTTTATCCCAATATAGATTACTACGTGCCTAACCGGTATACAGAGGGCTATGGTATTTCGACCAAAGGAATAGACTATGCTGCTGAACATAATTTTGCGCTTATAATTGCGCTTGATTGTGGAATTAAAAGCAACGATAAGGTTGATTATGCCACGCAAAAAGGCATTGACTTTATTATCTGCGACCATCATAACCCCGGACCCGAAATACCAGCCGCAGTGGCAGTGTTAGACCCTAAAAGAAGCGATTGCAATTATCCCTATAAAGAGTTAAGCGGTTGTGGTATTGGCTTTAAACTGATACAGGCTTTCTCTATGCAAAATGGCATACCGCCTGAAAAAGCATTTCAATATCTCGACCTGTTGTGTTTAAGTATCGGCGCCGATATTGTTCCTATAACCGGCGAGAACCGGATACTTGCTTTCCATGGCCTGCAGAAGTTAAATACAAACCCGGTAACAGGTTTGCGCCATTTAAAAGAAATTGCAGGCGTTCAGAAAGTAATGGATATTACCGACGTAGTATTTATACTGGGCCCCCGTATTAATGCCGCCGGCAGAATTGATGATGCCAAACACGCTGTAAAATTGCTGATTGCCGAAGACATAGATTATGGCGCAGAAGCGAATGCACTTCAATTAAATAAATACAATACCGAACGAAAAGGCCTTGACCGGAGCATTACTGCCCATGCGCTGGAAATAATAGGCGCTGATGAAAAGCTGATGAACCGGAAATCTACGGTGTTGTTTAACCCCGGTTGGCATAAGGGGGTTATTGGCATTGTGGCATCGCGTTTGACGGATACTTATTACCGCCCAACTATTGTGCTTACTGAAAGCGACGGCAAAGTAACTGGCTCAGCGCGCTCTGTAAAAAACTTCGATCTGTACGAAGCCATTTACGAATGTAAAGACCTGCTGATACAATTCGGCGGGCACAAATTTGCTGCGGGCATGACACTGCAACCTGAAAACGTTGAAGCCTTCTCTTTAAAGTTTGAGGAAGTAGTAACGGGTAGAATTACCGAAGATCAACTGGTGCCCGAACTGGAAATTGATGCGGAAATAGAACTGGAAGACATTACCCCTAAGTTTTACAGCATCATTACGCAAATGGCCCCATTTGGGCCTGAGAATATGAAGCCCGTTTTTGTAACCCGCGGTGTAACTGATAACGGATGGAGCAAAATAGTTAAAGAAGACCACATCAAATTTTCAGTAAAGAAAAGCAGAAGTGCTGTTATTGACGGTATAGGTTTTGGCCTCGCCCCTAAATTCAGTCTTGTAAAAAGCAGCCCTTTTGATATTGCTTACCAGATAGATGAAAACGAATGGCAGGGGAATGTGAGGTTGCAGATGATGGTGAAGGATGTGTGTTAATGCAGCATAGGATGGTCCGGTTTGTTTTAGCAAATTTGATGGGTTATATTTGAGGAAAAATAAACCAAATGGTTTTCACTGTAGAAATAGACGATAAAAGCAAAACAGGTAAAAGTATACTGCATCTGCTAAAAGATCTTTCCAAAACCAGTTCAGGCATTCATTTTATTGAAACAGTTGAGGATAATGAGTTACTTGAAAAGATGAAGCGTTCTTTAAAGTCTGGTAAAGCAAGTAAACAAGAGTTGAATAAAACGCTCAAATCTATTCTTGGATAATGAAGGTTTCATTCACGAAGAAATTTATTGAACAGCTTGCTGAAATTGGCGATAAGAAGCTTGCAGCGGCAGTTAAAGATGCCATAGATAATACCGAAAAGGCAAAATCACCCTGGGAAATACATTCTGTGAAGAAATTGATAGGTCACAAAACTGCCTACCGCATCAGGTTCGGAAATTACAGGGTGGGTATTTTTATCGAAAAAGGAGAGGTTATATTTGCAGCTATAGCACTTCGGAAAAATATTTACAAGAAGTTCCCTTGATGTACAAGGTGCCAGGCACTTCAGCTTAGCAAAATAGCAATGCCTAAGTGTCAGACACCTAACCTTACAACAACTTTCTTCTCTCCCTGTAAACCTTCCAAATCATTTCGCCAAAAAAGCTGTTGGCCCAGGCAAACCAGTGGCGGGTAAAGTTTTTAGGGTTATCCGGCTTAAACCCTTCATGCATAAAACCAGTACCGGCTTGTGTTGCTTTCAGCATTTTAATGCATTGCTTAATCTCTGCATCGTTATCAGACGTAATAGCGCGCGAAATAATACCCATAGGCCAAATCATTTCGCCCTTGTAAGCCAAATGCTGGCTGCCAATGCCTTCAATATTTTTACCTTGATAGAAATATGGATTTGCAGGGCTAAGCGCAAACTTTCGGCTTCGTACATAAATATCATCCTCTGTTTTTCCATATCCCAGGTACGGGATGGTTATAAGTCCCGGTACGCCTGCATCTTCCATTAACTTGCTGTCGCCCAGTCCATCACATTCGTAAGCATATATTTTTCCAAATTCTTTTTGCTCAACTATTCCGTTTTGCAGTATAGCCTGTTCAACTTCATCTGCCAGGTTACGGCAGGTAGTTACCAACTCATCCCTGTGGCTGGTGGCTTTTATCATCTCCGTCAACTGGCGCAGGGCCGTTACTGCAAAAAGATTTTCAGGGATGTTGTACAGATAGGTGGTAGCATCATCTGAGTTTCTGAATGCCGAACATATCATGCCATTTGCCTTTACCGGCCGGCCAAATCCATCGCCGGCTAAAGTATCGCTTAATGTTATGGTCTTCCGTTGAAAATGATATTTGCCTTTATCTGTTTTTCGTTGCTGATCTTTCATGGTATCTACTACCAGGGCCATGGCGTTATGCCATTCATCATCCATTTGCGCGGTGTTACCGGTAATTTTCCAATATTGGTAAGCAACGCGTATGCAATAGCAAAGCGAATCCAGTTCCCACTTACGCTCATGTACCCCCGGTTTCATTTCGGTTTCGTCGGTTTTCCAGGGGCTTATTTTGTTGCTGTCTTTGTAAAAGGCATTGGCGTAAGGGTCGAGTAATATGCATTTTGTTTGCCTGCGTAAAACACCTTCCACCATTTGCGCAAGATGTTTGTCGTCCTTACACAAAGGTAAATAAGGGTTTACCTGCGCCGATGAATCGCGCAGCCACATAGCATCAATATCGCCGGTAATTACGTAAGTATCCGGTTTGCCATCTTTCATTTCAAAAAATACCGTGGTATCCAGCGTGTTCGGAAAGCAGTTCTCAAACATCCAGGCCAGTTCTTCATCCTTCACATTTTTCTTAATTTCAGCTATCAAAGCTTCAACAGAATCACTGGTAAAATTTCTTTTTGCGGCAGGTGGCCTTTGCGATATAAAGGATTTGGCAGATGCTGCCTTCAGTACAAAATCAGGCAGCATCAAAGCTGTTGTTGCAAGTGCACTAATGCGTGTAAATTCCTTTCTATCCATAGCCGAACTTAATTTGTTCTTCAATGTATTTCAATCCCTGTACTCCTCCGCATTTTTCTCCGTGCCTCCGTTCGACATTTGTATCTAACTTTCAAATCCCAAACGCATACGCAAAGCAGAAGATAATACCGGCAGCCTGTGGCGTTCAATCATAAACGAAGTCAACTCGGCAAATTCCCCGAAAATATAGTGGCTGTCCAATGCGCCCTTTAAATATTGCTTTCCGGTGCTGCCTCCGGTACCGGTGCGGCTGCCAATCATGCGGTGCACCATGTTCATATGCCGGTAGCGCCAGGTAGCAAGGTGCTCATCAATTTCAAGCAATACAGTTATCAACTGAAAAGGTAATTGCAGCAGCGGATAATCGCGGTACATCATAATAAACAGGGCCGACCTGCGCGCCTTGGGGCTTAAACTCCATTCAGGTTTCTTCTCTGCGGCCAGCATAATCTCTTCAAAACGTGAGAGGTTGAATTTTTCGCCCTGTACCAGGCTTTCAGAGTAAATAGAATCATAGGTTTTCCAAAACGGGTGTACGGGTTCATTCATATCTACCCCGGGCCAGAATTCTTTTTTGTCGAAGAACGGCATGCGCTCCAGCCAATCGTTCACTAATGCTATTAGCGGCTTTTTGTCTTCTGCCTTTTTGATAATTTCTACATCAGCGGGTTTTAACTGGCTCACGTAATATTCCTTGCCAAACCGGTGGTCCATTTTTAAACCCAGGTAGGCCTCAAGCAATTTAAATTGAATGCTTTGAAAACCTGAAGCAGGCCGCAGCATATTCCTGAAATCCAGGAAATCAAGCGGTGTCATCGTTTCAAGAATATTTATTTTGTCAATCAATACCTGCATGATTGTTACCACTCTTTTTAACCGATGGTTTGCAATAAAAAGGTCTGGCGAATTATCCTGAATATTAGGTTGCGATAAAATATCAATTACCGAACCCACCTCATACAACACCTGCTTAAACCAAAGCTCGTACGATTGGTGGATTACTATAAAGAGCATTTCGTCATGCGCATGCTGGTGGCCTTCTTTATCGCTTTCTAATTGTTGTGCACTCAGTATTTTATCAAGTTGCAGATAATCGCTGTAGTATACGCCTTCGTTTGCCATAGTATTAAATTGAATTGCGGCTCCAAAGTAATATTATCCTTTTTGTTGGCTGATAGTTTTAAAAATAAAAATGCCACCCTGATTAGAGGTAGCATTTTTATTTATGCTGATCCTTTTATGCTTTAAATCCTCTCAAATGATAGGCTTTCGGGTGCGTAAATGCCCTCAACCCTACATGCGATAAAGTAGCCCCAAAACCTGAATGTTTACGTCCGCTCCATGGCAGTGGTGCGCTAACGCGGTCGCAGCAATTCCAGTAGCCGGTACCGGAGTTTATTTTAGAAAGTATTTTTTCCGCTCTTTCCTGGCTGGCGGTATAAACTGCTGCTGTAAGTCCGTAATCGCAATCCTGCATCAGCATTATAGCCTCTGCATCATCTTTCACTTTCATAATACCAATTACCGGCCCGAAAGATTCTTCTTTCATTACGCTCATTTCATGGTTTACATCTACCAATACAGTAGGCTCATAATAGTAGCCTCTGTGCTCAGGGGCTTTGCCACCGGTTAAAACCTTAGCGCCTTTGGCAACCGCGTCCTTAACCTGTGCTGCCACAAATTCAAGCTGTGGCTTGCGGGTAAGCGGGCCAATGTAAACACCTTCTTCATCGGGGCGCGCCATTTTGTATCCTTTCACCTCTTTCACAAATTCCTTCACGTATTCATTATACACTTTTTCATGTACATAAATACGCTCTACCGAGCAACAGCTTTGGCCGTTGTTATAAAAAGCGCCATCGGCAGTGCCTGCGGCAATTCCCTTTATATCTACCACATCATCGGCAACATACAATGGATCTTTACCGCCTAATTCCAACTGGCAGGGAACCATTTTAGGGGCCACCTTTTCGTAAATATACTGGCCGGTTTTATAAGAGCCCGTAAAGAAATATCCATCAAAAGGAAGTTCCAGTAAAGCGCGGCCTACTTCACCACCGCCAATGGCTACCTGGAAAACATCATCAGGCACGCCGGCTTTTTTCAAAGCCTTTTCAATTTCCAATCCGGTAAGTGAAGAGTGTTCGGAAGGTTTATACAACACCGCATTGCCTGCCAGCAAGGCGGGAACAAAAACGTTAACGCCCACCAGGTATGGATAATTCCAGGCAGAAATATTGCAGACTACGCCAAGTGGTTCATACACAATTTTTTCGCCCAGGCCATCTTCGCGGGTCATCCATTCATCGCTCAAATACTTTTCAGCATTACCGGTTAACCACGCTATGCGGCTACATGCACCATTAACTTCATTGCTTGATTGCTGAAGCGGCTTGCCTACTTCTGAAGTCAAAACTTTAGATAGTGCATCAATGTCTTTTTTCAATATTTCTGCAAATTTCTGAATAACGGCAACGCGTTCTTTCAAAGGCACAGCGTGCCATTTCTTCTGCCCATATTGCAGCGTAGTTAATTTGTGATGCACGGTGCTTGCGCTGTCTTCCTGCAGGTCGGCAATTACTTCCTCGGTAGCGGGGTTTATTACTTTCATTTCGTTAAACTTTGTTTTTTACGGCTTCTATAAATTTCTCTCTTATATTTTTCGAGAGGGGATTTGTCTCTTTATCCAACATTCTTTCAGGATGCCATTGAACGGCTAATAGCCAAGGCTCGCCTTCCTTTACTTTCCATTCCAAAGCTTCAACAACACCATCCGGTGAAACTGCACTAACCATTAGCTCGTCGCTTATACGCCCTGCAGCCTGGTGGTGTGCGCTATTGATATTACCTGAGGTGGCTCCTGTAACTTCGCTAAGTAAAGAGGTTGGTACAATTGAAACAGAATGCTGTCCGTCAACCTCACCATGCCTGCGGTGGTCATTCTTGCCAGCCTCTTCCAAATCCTGAATTAAATCTCCTCCCAACGCCACATTTACTAATTGCAAGCCACGGCAAATAGCCAGCACAGGGTGGTCGAAATTCAAAGCAGTTTCAAACACATGCATTTCAAATTCGTCCCGGGCTTCATTCCAGTTATCGGGTTTGTTGGGGTAGTCGGTTCTTTCATTCTCATAAAACCTCGGGCAGGTATCTATGCCACCGCTTAGCACAATGCCGTCGCAGTCTTCAATATCGTCCCAATTCTGTTTTTCCCAGCTTAATTCCACCAGCTCAATGTCGGTATCATCTCCTACAATCCATTTAGGATAGTTCTCGTACCGGGCTTCAGAAAAAGTAACGCCTATTTTAATTTTTTGTGACACGGGCTTGGGTTTTATTAAAGTGCTTCTCCATACAGTTTTCTGAAATCAGCGCGGCTCACCGGTTTAGGGTTATTCGGGTGTGCAAAATCAGCAAACGCCAGGTCGGCCAATATTTCAAGGTGCTCTTCTTTAACGCCTATTTCGCGCAACCTGTGCGGTATATTTACTTTGGTATTTAAATCAAAAAGATAATTTACCACGCCTTCGCCATTTTCATCTTTCAATTCAAGTGTGCGGGCAATGCGGCGGAATTTATCTTCAAAACCCGCAATGTTAAACCGCATACCGTGCGGAATGTTTACCGCATTAGCTAATCCGTGGTGTGTATCCAACAAACTTGACAGCGGGTGTGCCAAAGAATGCACCACGCCCAAACCCTTTTGAAATGCCACTGCGCCCATCATACTTGCCATTAACATATTCGAACGGCTTTCTAAATCAGGCTTGTTGGTTGCTTTCTCCAACGATAATGAAATTAAACGGATGCCTTCTAAAGCAATACCATCGCACATAGGATGATAGTTTTTGGCTAAGAATGCTTCCATGTTATGGGTAAGCGCGTCCATGCCCGTAGCTGCGGTAATAAAACCTGGCAGTTCCATAGTTAAAACCGGGTCGGCAAAAACGATTTTAGCCAATAGCTTGGGCGAGAAAAGTATTTTCTTCTGATGGGTTACATCATCTGCAATAATGGCGCTACGCCCTACTTCGCTTCCTGTACCGCTGGTGGTTGGTATAGTAACAAAATGAGGAACATCGTTTGTAACATATATATCGCCGCCAATCAGGTCGTCGTATTTAAACAGGTCTTCGCGGTGGTTAACGCGTAATACAATAGCACGGGCTACGTCCAAAGCTGCTCCACCGCCAATACCTACTATACAGTCGCTTTTAGTGGCATCCCACATATCGCCGCCTTTGTAAACGTCGCTCTTAACAGGGTTTTTATGTATGTCGCTAAATACTTCAGGCGATAATCCTTTAGCTTTTAAATCTTCAATTATGTTTTTAAAGAAACCCAGTTGCGCCACATTGGGGTCAGTAACCACCAGGGGGCGGCTAAGTCCGTTTTTCTTTAAATAATCAGGTAGCTCCTTCACCACATTGGCGCCGAAACGGATAGTAGTAGGGAAATTAAATTGAGAAATGCTCATTTTCTGGTATTTAGATTTTAGTATTAAGTATTAAGATTTTGGTGCGCAAACTTACTGGAGTAGAAGCGAAAACAAAAATGATATTTGTGGGAAAGGTGAAGTTTAAGGGGATTTAGCAAAAAAGAAGAGAAAACCGGAATTTAGTCATACGCTTCACTACGATGCGTCACCTTTAAAACCTGGATTTCATTTCCGGAAAGATCGAAAATAATACGGTAGTCGCCAACTCGATAGCGCCATTCTCCTAATAAAGGGTTTGTGAGCTTTTTAGCTTCGCTGAGATTTTCGGTAGCTGCGTAGTGCGTAAGCTTTTCTATAATCCGCCTTTGAATTTGCTTATCCAGTTTCTTTAATTCCCTTGCAGCTCTATCTGAAAAGGTAACTTCAAAGGCCATTTGCTAAAGATGAAAGTGAAACTTTTTTACCGCGCTTTAGTTGTTTACGGCTTTCTTCAATATCTGCCATATACTCTTTAAGGGAAACCTGCTGATAATCAATGTTCAACTTGTTTGCCAATTCCTTTAAAAAGGCTTCCTCCTTTTTTGACTTCGGTTTCAATATCAAATAGCTCATATGCTCCGTTTATTCTCACGAATTTAGCAAAATTCTCCTTATCAAACCAGGTTTTATTATTGTAAATTAATTTAATAAACCGGAAAATTTACATTGCTTTAAAACTTTAAATCCAAATATTTGTTGTTTCAAATCAAAAACCAATAACCGCAAAATATGAGTAATACAAAAGGATACGCTGCACAAAGTGCAACAACGCCACTAGGGCCATTTAAGTTTGATAGAAGGGAGCCTGGTGCACATGATGTAGAAATTGAAATACTTTATTGTGGTGTATGCCACTCTGATATACACCAGGCCCGTAATGAATGGGGCGGCTCTATTTTCCCGATGGTGCCCGGCCACGAAATTGTGGGTAAGGTTACACGGGTTGGGGCGCATGTAAAGAATTTTAAAGCCGGAGATTTGGCAGGGGTAGGTTGTTTGGTCGGCTCATGTGGTTCTTGCCCCAGCTGTGAGCAAGGTTTGGAGCAATACTGCGAAAAAGGTATGGTGGGCACTTATAACGGCCGGGAAAAAGATGGTAGCCCAACCTATGGGGGATACTCTGATAAAATTGTAACTAACGAAGAGTTTGTACTAAAGATTTCTGAAAAGCTTTCGTTAGAGCGGGTTGCACCTTTGTTGTGCGCTGGTATTACAACTTACTCTCCATTGCGCCAATGGAAGGTAGGCAAAGGCCATAGACTGGCAGTTGTTGGCCTGGGCGGACTTGGACACATGGCTGTAAAGCTGGGTGTTAGCATGGGTGCTGAAGTGACTGTATTAAGCACCTCTGCCCGGAAAGAGGCTGATGCAAAAGAGTTGGGTGCACACAAATTTGTGGTAACTAAGGATGAAGCCTCTTTAGCCACTGTAAAAAACTATTTCGATTTTATTATTGATACTGTCTCGGCTGAGCATGACCTGAACCTGTATTTATCGCTGTTGCGTTTAGATGGAACCATGATTTTGCTGGGTGTTCCACCCACTGCCCCTCAGGTGGCCGCCTTTAATTTAATAGGCAAACGCAGAAGATTGGCGGGCTCATTGATAGGGGGAATTAAAGAAACCCAGGAGATGCTGGACTACTGCGCCGAACATAATATTATGAGCGATGTGGAAGTAATTCCTATCAGCGAAATAAACAATGCTTACGGGCGCATGATAAAGGGCGATGTACATTACCGGTTTGTAATTGACCTTAAAACTTTGAATTAATAAATTGTCTGAATCAGGATTGAATACAGAGTATAGGATAAACAGCCGGTGAATTTTAACCAACAGGCTGTTTTATCTTCATTTAAATCCTCAAATCTGTATTCAATCCTGATTCAGACATTGGCCTTTTTTTGTGTAACTTTAAAGATTAAACCCCATAATTATGAAAAACATTGTACTCCTGTTGTTATGTGTTAACGGAAGCATATCGGCCCAAACACCTTCCTGCTGTTCTGCTCCAATGAGCGATCAAAACCGGATGCTGGCTATGAATGAGGAGTTTGCCAAATCACACCTCGCCCCAACGCCGTTTTTTCTGCAAAACAGCCAGGGTAATATGGTAAGCTTTAAAACACCCGATGGGAAAACCGGCAGAGCGTATTACGTAAAAAGCGACCAGCCTACAGATAATGTGCTGTTTGTATTTCAGGAGTGGTGGGGATTGAACGATTATATTAAGCAGGTTGCAGATAAATATAAAGAAGAGCTGGGCAATGTAAATATATACGCCATTGACTTGTACGACGGAAAGGTGGCTACCACCCCCGAAGAAGCTCAAAAATACATGAGTGAGCTTAAAGATGACCGTGCCAACGCTATTATACAAGGTGCTATAGAATATGTGGGGTCAGGTGCAAAAATTGCTACCATTGGCTGGTGCCTGGGCGGAGGATGGTCTTTACAGGCGGCGCTTATTGGCGGCAAGAAGACGGTAGGCTGCGTAATGTATTATGGCATGCCTGAAAAGAACATTGAAAGGCTGAAAGGCCTTAACTGTGATGTAATTGGTTTTTTCGGTAGCCAGGATAAATTCATTAATCCGGATGTTGTAAAGGCGTTTCAGGAAGACATGTGGAAGGCTGGTAAAAATTTAACGGTTCATAATTACGATGCGGTGCATGCTTTTGCTAACCCAAGCAATCCTAAATTCAACAAAGAATATGCCGAAGACGCACATGAAAAGGCACTGGCTTATTTGAAAAAGAAGTTCAAATAATAAGGCATAGTATTACGGCCCCATATTAACATAACATAAGCCATATTATAAACTAACACTTGTTTGTTTCAAAAGCAATCGTTAACTTTGCTATCACTCGTTAGTAAATATGGCAACAGCAACATTAACAACCCGGCAAAACATTCGCCAAACGGCGCAGAAACTTTTTCGCGAACGTGGATATGCAGCAGTAGGCATGCGCGAATTAGCCAAAGAGGTGGGCATTGAAGCCCCAAGTATTTATAACCACTATAAAAGCAAGGACGACCTGTTGAGGGAGATCTGCTTCGACATTGCAGACCAGTTTTTCAAGGCTTCTGAGGAGGTTGATGTAAATGAAAAATCGGCTACAAAAAAGATGAGGGCTGCAATTAAGGGCCACATATCAGTAATAGCAAAGAACATTGAAGCATCCGGCGTATTCTTTCAGGAATGGATGTTTTTAGAGGAGCCCGACCTGGCCAAATTCAAAAAGCTGCGCCAGGAATACGAACTTAAATTCAGGGACATTATTGAAAAAGGAATGAAGAAGGGCGACTTTAAGCCCATGAATGTTAAACTGGTAACCTTCACCATTTTCTCGGCTTTAAATGCTACCTATGATTTATATCGCACCGGCGAAAAATTGAGCCAGGATGAAATTGCCGATGAAATTGCCAATTTATTACTGAAGGGACTAAAAAACTAAAAGGGCGTACCTGTATTATCTAAATACTTTATACTCCATACTTAATACTATTCACTATGTACGGCAACACACATATAACCGAAGAGGAAGCCAAACGATTAAACGTATTGGATGAGGATACCGAAAAGCTTGCTGCTTTTGAAGACCGCATTGCCAGGGGCGAAAAAATTGAGCCTAACGATTGGATGCCCAAAGAATACCGCAAACAGTTGTTACGGATGATAGAGCAACATGCACACTCGGAAATTGTTGGCGCCCTGCCCGAAGGTACCTGGATAACCCGCGCCCCCAACTTCAGGCGTAAGCTGGCACTGATTGCCAAGGTGCAGGATGAAATCGGCCATGGCCAATTGTTGTACAGCGCTGCCGAAACACTGGGCAAAACACGCGAGCAAATGTTGGAAGACCTGCTTAACGGCAAATCGAAATACTCAAACATTTTTAATTATCCTGCTGAAACCTGGGCCGATGTAGCCGTCATTGGTTTTTTGGTGGATGGTGCTGCTATTGTAAACCAGGTAATCAACTCTAAAGGTTCGTACGGGCCTTATTGCCGGGCTTTGGAAAGGATTTGTTATGAAGAAAGTTTCCACCTGAAACAAGGGCATGATAACGTGGTGTACCTGGCCACAGGCACTAAAAAGCAACGCGCCATGTTACAGGATGCCATTAACCGTTGGTACCGTCCGTTACTGCATTTTTTCGGCCCGCCTGACAGGAACTCGCAGCACTCCGAAAAATTGATGAAGTGGAAAGTAAAGCTGGCGAGCAATGACGATATGCGGAATCAATTTTTAGATCAGTATGTTCCCAAAATATGGGAGTTGGGTATTACCTTCCCTGATCCTAATTTGAAAAAGAATGATGAAGGTATCTGGGAGTTTTCGGACCCCGATTGGGAAGAGTTTAAACGCGTAATTAATGGTGGCGGCCCATGTAATGCTGAAAGACTGGCCGTGAGAAAATATGCCGAGGAGGCAGGCCGCTGGGTGCGCAATGCGCTTACCAGCAGGAGCGAAAAATATGTAACCCCACTGGCTTAAATACATAATACCGGGGACGCTGATTAGTTATGATGATTATGATTTAATACAGGTTAAAAAACAAAACGGATGAATTCGTTAGATCCAAGAGTAGCAAGACTTCACTTAAAAGCAAATGAAACCGAACCGGTGCATACCAACTCGCATTTGGTAACCTGGGAAGTATTTCATCAGGATAAGCGGGGAAAACAACATGTACATGCGGGCGTTGTGCATGCTTCATCGCCGGAGATGGCGCTGATAATGGCCAAAGAAGCATTTGGCCGCAGGGGAAAGACCGCTAATTTATGGGTAACCAAAACAAGCGATGTTTACACATTTCAGTCGGAAGATGAAGATATGTTTGAAACAACGCCGGAAAAAACCTTCCGCGACCCCGCTTATTACAAGGTGCGCGATAGGATTGAAAGATACCAGGATCGGATTAAAGTTCTTTGATGGCTACTGCAAACTCTAAAAACAATGTAAGCATCCGGCTTACCGATGAAAGGTGGCAGCATATTACTATCGGCCATCCGGAAGTTGCTGATTATTATTTCGAAATTCTTGAAACAATTGAACAAGCTGAGATTGTATATGAAGGTAAAAATAGAGAGTTAATAGCGATAAAAGAGTTCCAGAAAACATCTCCGAAGTTTGTAGTTGTGATATATAAAGAGGTAGATAAAACGGATGGATTTATTATAACAGCATTTATTTCAAAACGCAGGCAGGAATTCGATAAAAAGAAAATAATATGGAAGCTATAGAACTTAATGAGATACAATCATTATTGCCATATTTTTTAAAGCATAAAAACATCTGGGCTAACTATGATGAAGGTGCGGATACTCTTTACCTCCATTTTAAAAAACCCAATCACGCCGACCATTCGGAGATGACGGATGATGATATTATAATCCGTTATGAGAATAATGAAATTATAGGGTTAACCTATTTACACGCAAGCAAAAGAAAATAGCAGAACCATGAACAACAACGCTTTAAAAGACCTGCTTTATAAAATGGCTGACGATGCGCTTATCATCGGCCACCGCAACTCTGAATGGACCGGTATTGGTCCCATGCTGGAAGAAGACCTCGCCTTTTCATCTATGGCGCAGGATAAAATTGGCCATGCCCAGGCTTTGTACCAGATACTGCATGAGGTTTTAGGGGAACCGGAGCCCGATAAAGTGGCATTTTTAAGAGAAGAGAAACTTTTTAAATGCTGCCAGCTTGTCGAGCTGCCCATTGGCGAATATGATTTTAGCCTGGTGCGCCATTTTCTGTTTGACCATGCTGAAGCCATCCGTTATGAAATGCTGGCCGGCTCATCTTTTCAGCCATTAGCACAATTGGCAAAAAAGATAAAGGGCGAAATAAAGTACCATACCATGCACGCCGATACTTTCTTAAAACAACTGGCTACCGGAAACGATGAAAGCCACGCCCGTATGCAGTCGGCTTTAAACTATGCTATGCCTTATGCGCTGGGTATTTTTGAAAAAGGCGAATTTGAAAATGAGCTCATCGGCCAGCAGGTTTTTGCCGGCGAGGACGCGTTAAAAGCCAAGTGGCTTGAAAAGATTTCAGCGGTTATTGAATCGGCCGGGCTGCAAATGCCTAAAGTGGCTGATGACAAAATAGTGTATGGTGGCCGCAAAGGTTTTCATTCGGAATATCTGAAGCCATTGCTGGAAGAAATGGGTGAGGTGGTTAGCACCGATCCGGGGGCGGAGTGGTAGCATTGCATTATTGCCGTCTGCTTTAGCTGACGG